>CALAKE010000456.1 GCA_937922775.1 uncultured bacterium
CCGACGTGTGGAAACCAGCGTCTCAGTAGCTGCAAAGGTATCAGTAGACGTACCCGAACCGCAAAATCCTCGCATTAGACCCGGGCACGTGCGGGTGCGTATACTAAAGAGCGTGGTGCGCGAGGAATCCCCGTTTGTGAAAACACCTGATGAAGACTATCCGAAGAGTCTCAGTACGTAGGAAGCGGCCCTCCAAAAAGCCGATGCCGAATCTGGCTGCGGATGCCGTGGTGCACTCAACGGGTCCTGACGCCCGTGAGATGCTCAGCGAGTACATTGCGGCTGAGCCTGACAATCAGCCTAAGAAGTGGGCGGGGATCGCGGCATTCGCGGTGCACTTTCTGCTTTTTCTGATCATCATTCCCACGGGTGCAGAGATCGAGCCGGTGCGGCTGACGTCGAGGAACGCGGCCACGGTGGTCAAGCGCTACAAACCGCCGTCGCCGCCGGCGCGTGCCCGCAAGACAGTCAAGAAGCGGCCTGTCAATCCGGTGCCAATTCCCGATCCGACTCCGCAGGACCCTGAGCCCATCATCGGCGAGTATTCAGATGTCGACTTCGGCGATCCCAGCGCCAACTTCGTGGTTGGGCTCCCGGACGCCCCGCCGGGGCTCGGTGGCAGCGCCTGGGACGGTGCCTACCGGATGGGTGAGGGTGGTGTCATTCCCCCGATTCTGGTACGACAGGTGCTACCCGAGTACACGCCTGAGGCGACGCGGCACGGGATCCAGGGTGAGGTCTACATCGAGGCCGTCGTCACGGTCGATGGCACTGTCATCGAGCCCAAGCTCATTCGCGGTTTGCCCGATGATGAGTTGAATGAACGCGCCCTTGCGTCCATTCTGCAGTGGCAATTCAAGCCTGGTATCAGAGACGGTGAGCCCGTTCCGGTGATTGCCCTGTTCACCGTTACGTTCCGGATTCACTGATCCTGCCGTGGTGGAGAATTTGTGCGAGCAGACTGAACCGTGATCTCTGCCATCCGAACTGCTTTCGTCGGCATTGTCATTGTGGTGTATGCCATCCTCGTCGGCCTTCCGGCGCTCCTGATCGCACGTATCGCCGGGTCCCCGACGGTCCTGTACCGGGTGGGGCAGGGCGGTGCCTGGATCGGACTCAAGCTCGCCGGGGTGAGGTACAGGGTCGTCGGTCGGCAGAACGTGGACCCCGAGCAGAACTACGTGTTCATGCCGAACCACCAGAGCAACCTCGATCCATCGGTGGTCATGCTGGGGATTGGTAGGGATTTACGATTCATGGCGAAGGCGTCCCTCTTCCGAATTCCCGTGCTCGGGCAAGCAATGCTCGGCGGAGGGTTTGTGCCGGTCGAGCGCGACAAGCGTGAGAAGGCCGTAGCTGCGGTCGAGGCGGCTGCCGGCGAGTTGCGGCGCGGACATGACTTCCTCATCTTCCCGGAGGGGACGCGCAGCCGAGATGGGCGTATGTTGCCGCTCAAGAAAGGGCCTTTCATCCTGGCGATCAAGGCACAGGTCCCGATTGTGCCGGTGGCCGTCCGCGGAACCTGTGATCTTTGGCCCAAGGGAAGCCTGAGGATCAGGTCCGGTGGCGTCACTCTCGAGATCCTGGATCCCATTTCCACCGAGGGCCTGGAAGCGGACAGCAGGCATGCGCTTCGCGATATGGTCCAGGGCCGACTGCAGGAGCGAGTGCATGCTCCTTCTGGCGCGGCTTGACCGCCTCGTTAGCCTCTGTTTGGATGATTCCGACATGACCTGCCGAGTAGGGGAATATCCATGACCGACCGGGCGCCAGAGAAAGGCCATCTCATTGTCCCCGTGGAGGCGGTGGATCGCGACGCGATGGCGTCTTCGATTGCCGAGTTTCTCACCGCGGCCGGCCTCCCGGACGCGGCCAGAAGCGGAGCGCCGCAGAAGACTGCAGAGGCCTGGGCCGAGGTGCTACTGGCCGGATACCGAGAGGATCCCACGACAATTCTCGGACAGAGCTGGCCCGACCAGACCGGCGAGCTCGTCACCATGCTGTCGGTGCCGTTCGTCTCTGTCTGCGAGCACCATCTGCTACCCTTTTATGGCGAAGCTCACTTGGCCTACTTGCCAGACGGCCAACTAACCGGATTGTCCCGTTTGGCAGCCCTCGTGGACTGCCTGGCGCGGCGCCTGCAGGTCCAGGAGCGGCTGACCGAGCAGCTCGTGGATGTGGTCATGGATTCCCTGCAGCCGAAGGGTGCGGCCTGCGTCTTGGAAGCGGTCCACGATTGCGTCGGGGCCCGAACGCTGCAGCACAGGGGATCGAGGGTCCAGACGGTTGCCTATCGAGGTGAGTTCCGAGACAACTCGGGCCTACAGGATCGCCTCCTGAGGCTGGTGATGGGTGGCGGTGTAGCATCCCAATGAGCAAGCGGTCAGGAAGTAGACTCCGCCGGCATTGACTCGGCGGATCGGAAACACCAGAGGGAGCATTCCGAGAATGAGTGAAGAGCAGCAGACGGTGAGCGTCACCCCGGAAGAAGACGATTTCGCAGCTCGCTACGACAGGATGGTCGAGCCAGGTTCGGGCGGCTGGATCATCAAGGTCGGCGTGGTCGCAGCAGTCGCCGTGGTTGTTTGGGGTGCTGTCTCCTACTTTGCCGGCAGCTAGAGGCGTCGCCTCACAGCCGGTCCGATCTCACGCCAAGACTGCGGTCATGGAGCTATGAAAATCGAGAACCACCAGCTTTCTGTCGAGGAGTTACGCAAGGTTTGTGATCCGGCTCAGTTTCCCTTCTCGACCACCGCCGACCTGACGCCTCTGGACAGCATCATCGGCCAGAAGCGTGCCGTCTCGGCGATGGAGTTCGGGTTCGACATCTCCAGTCCCGGCTTCAACGTTTTTGTGGCCGGCATGTCGGGCACCGGCAAGAGCAGCATCACGAGGCGGCTCCTCGAACGCATTGCCGCCGAGCAGCCTGTTCCCGACGACGTCGCCTACGTCCACAACTTCGACGATCCGGACTCTCCCCACGTGCTGACGCTGCCACCGGGGATCGCATGTAGGTTGCGCTCCGACATGCAGGAGCTCGTCGAAAGTTTGCAGGACGAGGTGCCCAAGACCTTCGAGGGCAAAGACTACGAGGAACAGCGGCGAAACACGGCGGAGCGTCACCAGGAGCGCAAGCAACAGCTAATGGAGGGCCTTGAGGAGGGAGCGCGCAAGCGCGGCTTCGAGCTCAAGAGCACGCCGATGGGATTCCGTACCATCCCGATTCGTGACGGCAAGCCGCTCACTCAAGAAGAATACGAGGAGATGGATGACGTCGACCGCAAGGGCCTCGACGAGCAGATGGAAGAGCTCGAGGGCGAGGTGCGCGAGGTCATGGCCGAAATCAAGGTTATCGATCAAGGCCTGAAGGACGACCTGCGGGATCTTAACCAGCAGGTGGCGATGAACGTCCTCGGGGCCCTGATGTTGCACCTCAAGCAGCGCTACCAGGACTACGAGTTCGTCATCCAATATCTCGATACGGTGCAGAAGGACATCGTCGACAACATCGAGCATTTCCGCGAGCAGGAAGAGCCGGCGATGCCGATCCCCGGTCTGCGTGTGCAGCGCCAGGAGCCGGACTTCTCCCGCTACGAAGTCAACGTTGTGGTCGACAACTCCCATACCACGGGAGCGCCGGTGGTATTCGAGACCAATCCGACCTTTTCCAACCTGATTGGCCGCATCGAGCGACGGGCGCAGTTCGGGGCCTTGCTGACCGATTTCACGATGATTCGTGCCGGCTCGCTGGCGAAGGCGAACGGCGGGTTCCTTGTTCTGAACGTCGAGGACCTCCTGCGCAATCCGTTCGTCTACGATGCCCTCAAGCGCGCCGTGCGAGACCGGGAGGTGCGGATCGAGGATCTGGCTGAGCGCTATGGAGTGTTCGCTACCCAGACCCTCCGGCCGGAGCCCATTCCGTTGCGGGCCAAGGTCTGCCTGCTGGGAAACCCGCACTGGTACCACACGCTGTTCTACTACGACGAGGACTTCGGCAAGATCTTCAAGGTCAAGGCCGACTTCGACTACCAGACAGATCGCGAAGAGCATCGCATCCACCAGCTCGCGGCTTTCATCGCCAGGTTGACCCAGGAAGAAAGCCTGCCGCCGGCCGATGCTACTGCTGTTGCCGCGGTGGTCGATCATGCATCGCGCATCGTCGAGGACAAGGAGAAGCTGTCGTTGCGCTTTTCCGAGCTCACCGACCTCATCCGTGAGGCGGCCTACTGGGCCAAGGTCGACGGCAAGGACATCATCACGTCCGAGCAAGTAGGTCGCGCCCTCGACGAGCAGGAGTTCCGCACGGGCCTGATCAAGGATCGTGTCCAGGAGCTCATTTTGCGCGAGGTGTTGTTGGTTGATACCGACGGAGCTCAAGCCGGCCAGATCAACGGACTGGCTATCCACGTCGTCGGCCAGTACATGTTCGGCCGCCCCTCGAAGATCACAGCCAACGTACACCTCGGGCGTGAAGGGGTCATCAACATCGAGCGAAGGGCACGACTCTCTCACAGCACCCACGACAAGGGGGTCATGATCCTGTCGGGCTTCCTGGGTGAGCGCTTCGCCCAGGACAAGCCGATGTCGTTGTCGGCGACCCTCACTTTCGAGCAATCCTATGGTGAGATCGCCGGAGACTCGGCCTCCAGCACCGAGCTCTATTGCCTGCTCTCGGCTCTCTCCGAGGTTCCATTGAAGCAAGGAATCGCGGTGACAGGGTCGGTGAATCAGAAGGGCGAGGTGCAGGCGATCGGTGGCGTCAACCACAAGATCGAGGGCTTCTTCGACATCTGCAAGGAGCGCGGCCTCACGGGCGAGCAGGGCGTCATGATTCCGCGGGCAGACGTGCAGTATCTGATGCTAAGAGAAGATGTGGTCGAGGCTGTTGCCGAGGGAAAGTTCAGGGTCTGGGCCATTGACCACGTGGATCAGGGCATCGAGATCCTCACGGGTGTCGCGGCCGGCGAGCGGCAGGAGGACGGGAGCTGGACGCCGGACTCGATCAACGATCTCGTCGACAAGCGGCTGGCCGATCTGGGCCAGCGTCTCCGTGATTGGGGCCGCGAGGGCAGTCCCTCGAGCGCTGCCGAGGTTGTGACACCGCGCGATGGAGAAGAGTCACCGCCTCCTCCGCAACCTCCCGAGAGACCGAACCAGTAGGAGCACGGCGGGTCGCGCGCGCATCGTCAGAGAAGAAGGCCTCGTCCCTTGTCGCGAGGGACGAGGCCTTTGTTGTGTTCCATGGCTTGGTCGACGTCAGAACCCGTCACTTCAATTCCCGCG
>CALAKE010000457.1 GCA_937922775.1 uncultured bacterium
GCATCGCAGATCAGTAGCGTTCGATCCGGTCGTTCCCGTATCGCAATGACCCGAGTGATCAGCATGCCGGCGGGGCCCGCGATCACCCGGCCGGGCTCGGTGATTAGCTTTCCGTCCCAGTCGTCTAGAAACGGCTTCACATACCTGGCCAGGTCACCAGGGGAAGGTGGCGCCGCTTCGTCGCCGTAGTCGATCCCCAACCCTCCTCCGAGATCAATCCACCGGGTGGGGTGTCCACGATCGCGGAGATACCCGGCCCACTGCCTGGCCACCTGGGCGGCGGCACCCATTGGCTCGAGATCGACGATTTGTGATCCGATATGCACCGCGATCGCCTTGATCTCCAAACCGGCGAGTGACTCCTCTCGGTCGAGGATCTGATCGATCTCCTCTGGGGTCAGGCCGAACTTCGTGCTGCGCGGACCCGTCGCGATTGCAGGGTGAGTGCGAGGATGCAGGTCAGGGTTCAAGCGAAGGCCGATACCGAGCCTTCTTCCCACGCCTTTTGCCAGGCTCGCAAGCACGTCGATCTCCTCGGGCACCTCTACGTTGATCAGCCCGACTCCGGCCTCCACGGCCTGCGCAATCGCATCAGCTGTCTTGCCGGGCCCCGAGAAGACGATACCGCCTGGATCAGCACCGACGACCAGGACTCTCCGCAATTCCCCCTCGGAGATGATGTCGAAACCGGCACCTCGCTCGGCAAGGTGATGCAGGACCGCCAGGGCTCCGTTGGCCTTGACCGCGAAGCAAGTCCGATGACGATCACCTCCGAAACCGATGTCCTCGAACGCGCGATTCCAGCGGCCGTAGGCACCGCTCAGCGAAGCGGCGCTGTAGCTATAGAAAGGAGTGTCGACCTCCGCCGCCACCTGCTCCAGCTCAACGCCCTCGATCCGCATGGTACCCACCTGCTCCCTGAAGGCTCGTCCCGAAGCGAGACGACTCACTACGGTCTGCCACTCTCCGCGAGCGCATCCCGGACGATTTGCATGTCCTCCCAAACATCCTTCTTGGCGTTGGGGTTCCGCAGCAGATAGGCCGGATGGTAGGTACACATGACGGGGATGCCACGCCATGTCTGGAACTTCCCCCGCAGCCGCGACATCGGCGCCGAGGTGCCGAGGATCGCCTGCACTGCGACTTTGCCCAGAAGAACGATGATCTGAGGCTGGATTACCGCAACCTGGCGCAGCAGGAAATGCTCGCAGGCGCCTGCCTCGTCGGCCTGGGGATTGCGGTTCTGTGGTGGTCTGCACTTGACGACGTTGGCGATGTAGACGTCTTTCCGCTCGTACCCCATCGCCACGATGATCTTGGTCAACAACTTGCCGGCCCGGCCTACGAACGGCTCCCCCTGCAGGTCTTCATCACGACCCGGGCCTTCACCGATAAACAGCAGGCGGGCTTTCGGACTACCCACCCCGAAAACCACCTTATTGCGCCCCTCGTGAAGCCGGCATGCAACACACTCCAGCGCCTCGGCCTCGATCTGCTCGAGGGTCTCGTCCGCTGGAGGGCCACCTCCTTGGCCGCTCCCTCCACCTGCGAATAGCTCCACCTGGTCGTCAGAGCTCGGAGAAATCAACTCGACCTCCTGCTGCGAGGGCCCTGCCCCGGACACATGTGGAGAATCGGCTGAAGGACTCCCCTCCGCTGCAGTCAGGTCCAAACCCCAGACGCCCTCGCTCTGCAGTCGTTCCAGATGCTCGATGGCCCGGCGGCGGAGGCGATCGGGTCGGGTCTCCTGGGGCGGGCTCATGTGCCAGCTCAGGTGGATTGCCCGGAAGAATCAGAACCTACGCGATCGTGGAACGCCTCGACGGCATCCCAGATGGCGACGGCGACTTGTGGCTTGGGAGCAGTGTCCACCTTCGTTCGACCACCGAGGCGGTCGAGGATGACTACCTCGTTCAGATCCGATTCGAATCCGCCACCCGGTATTCCTACCCGGTTGGCGACGATCAGATCGCACCCCTTCCGCACCATCTTCTCCTGCGCAGCTTTTTCGAGATCTCCGGTCTCGGCGGCGAAGCCAACCACCAGCCGCTCGCCTGGAACTCGACGCAGGAGCTCGAGGATATCCGGCGTCGCGACGAGCTCGAGAGTGAGCCTGTCGGTACCCGCTTTCTTGATCTTCTCGGAAGCTCTCTGTGGCGGTCGAAAATCGGCTGGGGCGGCCGCCATGACCACAATATCGGCGTTGGCAACTCGCGACGCCATCGCTTCGGCCATTTCTTCGACGGCAACGACCCGCAGGACCTCGACCCCAGGTGGGTCCGGCAGTGACGTGGGGCCGCTCACCAGAACCACTTCAGCACCTCGATCGCGAGCCTCCGCCGCAACCGCAAATCCCATCTTTCCGCTCGAAGGATTCGATAGTAGGCGCACTGGATCCAGATGCTCGCGCGTCGGCCCCGCGCTCACGAGGACGTGGTGTCCATCGAGCGAGGCGTCAGGAGAGGGCGTCGACGGAGCGCAGACCATTTCCACGATCGATGCCACGATATCCAGAGGCTCGGCCAGCCTTCCCGGGCCATGTCCGCCGGAGGCAAGGTGACCCACTCCGGGCTCCACGATTCTCACCTTGCGAGATCTCAGCGTGTCGACGTTCTTCTGCACCGCCGTGTGGGCCCACATATGCTCCTCCATGGCCGGAGCTACCAGCACTGGAGCATCGACTGCCAGATGCAGGGATGAGGCAAAGTCGTCGGCCAGGCCGAGGGCCATCTTCGCGAGGAAATCGGCGGTGGCCGGAACGACGCAAAAAGCCGAGCAGCGCTTCGCCCAGCGTATGTGCGCCAGGCGCTCAGGGTGCGGGTCCTGGAAGGAGCCGCTGATGACGCGGTGCCCCGAGAGGGCGGCAAAAGTCAAAGGGCTGACGAACTCGGCGGCATTGCGGGTCATGACCACCCGTACGCTGGCGCCGGCATCCTGAAGCCGGCGCAGTACCTCACATGCCTTGTAAGCCGCAATGCTGCCCGTGACGGCGAGAACGACCTCTTCGCCCTCGAGCTTCCCGGCCACTTTGCCGCTCATCTTTCCTCCGCAGCCTAGCTGGCCTCGTGCTGCCACATGTCGACGTCATGCAGGCTGAGAGCAAGGCCCGCTCGAGACCGGAGCGTGCTGCTACCTACCTGCCCTTGGGTCCCCTACCCATCGGGCCCCCTGGGGACGCCTCGGCCGCGCGGACGGCTGCAGCGTGCTCCTCGGCTTGCGCAGCCCTCGTGGCCGCCTCTTCCGCCGCGATCTCCTCCTCGGAACGAACCTCCCAAGGAATCAGATTCTCCGCCACTTCGCGAGTAGCGACGGTCGTGTACTTGTGGGCCCGGATGTCCAACTTGGGCTTGGCGCCGTGCATGAGCTGGCTACAGCGCTGCGCGGCGATTTCGACGAATAGGTAGTGACCTTCAGACGGCATCTTCTTCTCCGGAATCGGGATTTGCCGAGATGGGCTAGATGGAATCCCCCAGCGAAGCTCGAAACGAGTCCAGTATGTCTTGACCCATCTCCTGCCGGCAGGTTCGCCGGCAACGCTCAGCCACCACGATGGCTTGGAGTTCCTCTACTGCCTCGGCCAGACTGTCATTGATGACTAGGTAATCGTACCCCAGAAAGCGAGAAATCTCTTCCGTTGCGTTACGGAGACGCAGATTGACCGTCGACCCGGCTACCGAGTCGGCCCCGTCACGTCCCTCGAGCCTCTGCCGCAAGGCCTCAGGCGAGGGCGGCAGGACGAAAATCATCACGGCGTCTTCGAGGCGCTCGCGCACCTGCTCTCCGCCCTGCACATCAATCACCATGAGGGCATCGCTACCCACACCATGGATACGTTCGATCTCCGACCTGGGGGTGCCGTAGTAGTTGTCGTGAACTCGGGCCCACTCCAGAAACTCCCCGGCATCCCGAGCTTCGAAGAATCGATTCTGGTCGACGAAGGTGTAGTCGACACCATCGCGCTCACCCTGACGGGGCGACCGGGTCGTGCACGAAATCGTGCGAGTCAGGCTTTGCACTCGCTCAAGGATCTCGACGGCCAGGGTTGTCTTCCCCGTTCCTGAGGGTGCGGACAGAACGAAGGCAATCCCCTGCCGCGCAACGCGGCTATTCAATGTTCTGCACCTGCTCGCGAATCCGTTCGAGCTCACTCTTCATCTCGATGACCATGTCGGCGATCTCCGTCGCCTTGGCCTTCGAGCCGATGGTGTTGATCTCGCGGTGCAACTCCTGGATGAGAAACTCCAGCGATCTGCCGACCGCGCCACCTTCCGCCAGTAGCTCCTCACCCTTCGTAAGATGGCTGCTCAGCCGCACCAGCTCTTCGGTGATATCCGAGCGGTCGGCATAGTAGGCCACTTCCTGCGCCAGCCGGGCCGGGTCGAGCTGTCCTTCCACCTCCTCGCAAAGTGCCGCGACTCGGGCGCCGAGTTGATCTCGATAGCGACGAGGCATATCGGTTGCCATCTTTTCGATGCTATGCACCTCGCTCGAGATGGTCCGGAACCTCGCGCGCAAATCGGTTCGAAGGTGTTCGCCCTCACTCCTACGCATCTGGTCGAAGGAATCGAGAGCTGATCGCAGAGCAGCCTCGGCGACCGCGGCGTCCCGATCCGGCTCGAGCGTGGCGGATTCCGGGGTCGCGATGACACCGGGCAGGCCAGCGAGAGTGTTCAAGTCGAGGCTGCCCTCGAGACCGAGGTCGGTTCCAAGCTCGTGCAATGCTCGAAAGTAGGACCCTGCCAGATCACGGTTCACTCGCACCGCTTCCGTGGAGGCGGTGCGGGCGATCGTCGCCGTCAGATCCACCTTCCCACGCTGCACGATGTCGCGGACGATGTGTCGTGCGGGAGCCTCGAAAAACGCCAGCTCAGATGGCATGTGAACGGTGACTCGACAAAACCGATGATTGACCGCGCGTGCCTCGAACCCGATGCGGATCGACTCGCCCTCGGCTTCACCGCGACCGTAACCGCTCATGCTTCGTATCATGGTCGCTATCTTATCAACAGCCGCTGCTGGGCGCGCTGGGTAACCTCATCGAGGCGCTCAGCAAGCTGGCTGCACGCGCCCGCGCACGCTTCCTCGTCCGCGTCCCTCGGAACCCATAGCGGGTCACCGTACTCGAATACCCCGCGGGATAGCGGCACCGGGACGAGAATGCGGTCCCACGACCCGACCCGAATCGCGGGACGCGCCGCAAAGGCGACAGGAAGCAATGGCCGACCGGTCAATCGCGCAAGCCAGATCGCACCAGGTTGCACGACACGCGCGGGACCGCGAGGACCGTCTGGCGTAATCGCCAGGTCCTTGCCGCTCCGAGCTGCCTTCACCAAACCGCGCAGCGCGGTGACTCCTCCTCGCGAGCTGGACCCGCGCACAGCCTCGACCTGCAGGCGCCCGAACAGGCGCGCCGTCCACTCGCCGTCCTGCGACTGTGAGATGGGGATTACGCTCGGCGGCCGAAGCTGCACCCATGGCATCATCGCGAGCTGGCAGTGCCAGAAGGCGTAGATGACAGGTCCGCCATCATCGGGTAGGGCCGTATCCTTCCCTTCCCAGCGTAGCCGCATGGTCGCCCGCGCCAAGCGCAGCCACGCAGCCCCCACGTTGGGAACCAGGTGCAGAAGCAGGCGATCACCAAACCGCATGTCTATCGCGTACCTTCGAGTGGTCGCGCGGCTTCCACCACATCGGACAGGAGCAGAGTGTAGAGGTCCTTGTAGGCCCCCTGCTTTTCCAGCAACTCCTCGTGGTTGCCCGACTCGACAACCCGACCCTCGTCCATCACGACGATCAAGTCTGCCCGACGCACTGTTGTGAGGCGATGAGCGATGATCAACGTGGTCCGACCTGTCATCAAATTGCCGAGGGCCTCTTGAACGCGTCGTTCGGATCGCTCATCGAGATTTGAAGTGGCCTCGTCGAGGATG
>CALAKE010000458.1 GCA_937922775.1 uncultured bacterium
CGGGCAGCATGGAGGCCTTGCTCTCCGACGATTCCATGTGGTCATGCCTCACCTGCAGCATGTGCGAGCCACGCTGCCCAGCCGATGTCGACTTTACCGACCTTCTCAGGACGGTGCGCACCGAGGCATTGCCGGCGCGCAAGAGCTGGCCGGTGTGCACGCACGACGAGACTCCGCACACCTGGATGCGCAGCATGACTTCGCCCATCCTCGAGCAACGGCGCCTGGAGTGGCTACCCGATGATGTAGAGGTTGCCGAAGAAGGCGACGTACTGTTGTTCGTCGGCTGCGCCCCCTACTACGACGCGTACTTCAAGAGCCTCGAGGTCAGTACTGTCGACTCCGCGATCGCCTCGATCCGCTTGCTGAACAAGGTCGGCATTGTCCCCGTCGTCCTCAATGAAGAGCGCTGCTGCGGCCATGACCTCCTGTGGACGGGAGATCAGGAGAATTACCGAAAGCTGGCCGAGCTCAATGCCGAGGCCATCAGGGCCTCGGGAGCAACGACCATCATCAGCGCCTGCGCCGAGTGCTTTCGCACGCTGAAGCTCGACTACCCCGAAACACTGGGTACGAATGAGTGGAAAGTCCAGCACATTTCCGAGTTCATCGCCGAAAAGGTCGATTCCGGCGAGCTCGCGCATAGCAATGGATCCGGCAACGGCAAGCCTGTTGTGACCTATCAGGATCCCTGCCGCCTCGGGCGCCACTCGGGTGTCTATGACGCCCCCAGGCAGGTCATGGAAGAGATCGACCTCGAGCTCGTGGAAATGGAGCGGAGCGGCGAAGGAGCCCTCTGTTGTGGAGTGAACTCGTGGATCAACTGCGACCTTACATCGAAGAAGATCCAGGCGGCTCGTCTGACGAGCGCCAATGAAACGGGAGCCGACCTGCTCCTGACCAGTTGCCCCAAATGCCTCATCCACTTTAAGTGCGCTCTACAGGATGAGGCCCTTGCAAAAAGAGCAAACATCGAAATTCGGGACCTTTCAGTCGTAGCAGCAGAAGCAATGGTGGAGGTGAACGATGAGTGATGGGCCAAACAACGGCGAGTCAGGGAACGGCGCGCCACGCATAGGCGTCTACGTGTGCCAGTGCGGAGTGAACATCGCCGGCACAGTAGATTGTGATGCCGTGGCGAAATACGCCGACGGCCTCGAGAATGTCGTCGTCGCCAGAACGAACAAGTACAGCTGTTCGGAGCCTGGCCAGCAGATCATCAAAGACGACATCCGCGACCACAAGTTGGAGCGAGTTGTCGTAGCTTCCTGTTCACCGCGCCTGCATGAGACGACGTTCCGCACCGCAGTCAAGGAGGCGGGACTGAACCCATACGTGCTCGAGATGGCAAACCTTCGCGAGCACTGCAGCTGGGTACACATGGAAGAGCCGGAGGCGGCCACACAGAAGGCCCGCGACCTGGTCAGCATGGCGGTCGCACGCGCCACGCTGCTGCAGGAGCAGGTCGAGGCCGTCATTCCGATCAAACGTGAAACCCTCGTGATCGGCGGCGGCATTGCCGGCATCCAGTCAGCACTGGATCTCGCCAATGCCGGCTACAAGGTCTATCTCGTAGAAAAGGAACCTTCCATCGGTGGGCTGATGGCGCAGATTGACAAGACCTATCCCACCATGGATTGCAGTATATGAATCCTCGGCCCGAAAATGGCGGATGCCGGTCGGCATCCAAACATCGAGCTGATCACGAACGCTAACGTCGACAACATCACCGGGTACGTCGGCAACTTCAACGTCACCGTCACGAAGAAGGCCCGCTTCGTTGACGAGTATGAGTGCACCGCTTGTGGCGATTGTGTCGAAGTCTGCCCCGAGGTTTACCCGGACGAGTTCGAGCTCGGCCTGAGCTCTCGCAGGGCGATCTACCAGCCGTTCCCGCAGGCCGTACCCTCGTCCTTCGTCATCGACATGGACCAGTGTCTGGGCACCACGCCCATCGCCTGCGGCAAGTGTGCCGAGGTATGCGAGAAGAAGTGCATCGACTACGACATGCAGGACGAGGTGTTCAACTTCGTGGTGGGCACCGTTATCGTCGCTACCGGCATGGAGGTCTATAACCCTGCCGAGCTCGACGAATACGGATACACCCGCTACGAAAACGTCGTTACCAGCCTCGAGTTCGAGCGACTGATCAATTCGGGCGGCCCCACCCAGGGTCACCTCGTACGTCCCACCGACTACGAGGCACCCGAGACGGTGGCCTTCATCCAGTGTGTGGGCTCGCGCTCGGTGAAGCGCGGCAACCCGTACTGCAGCAACATTTGCTGCATGAATACGGTGAAGGACTCACTGATGATCAAGGACCATTGGCCAGAGGTCGAGGTCAAGGTCTTCTACATAGACATGCGAGCCTTCGGGAAAGGCTTCGAGGACCTCTACCGGCAGAGCAAGAACCGCGGCACCAAGTACATCCGCGGGATTCCCGGTGAGATCCGCGAGGACCCCGAAACCAAGAACCTCATTCTCACCGTCGAGGACACGCTCACTGGTGAACTGCAGGAGCATGAGGTCGACATGGTGGTGCTTGCCGTTGGCGCCATCCCGCGACACGACAACGCGGCCGTCAAGAAGCTCCTCACCCTGTCGGTGACATCGGATGGCTTCTTCATGGAGGCACATCCGAAGTTGCAGCCGGTAGACGCGGCTACGAAGGGTGTGTTCTTCGCCGGCTGTGCCGAATCGCCAAAGGACATCAAGGACTCTGTAACTCAGGCGAGCGCCGCTGCCGCACGGGCGAACGTCCTGATGGCGCAGGGGCAGATCACGGCGGAGGCCATCACCTCGGTGGTCGACCAGGACCTCTGTAGCTCCTGTGGCTTGTGCTCCGACGTTTGTCCCTACCATGCCATCGACGTCGACAAGGTGAACAAGGGCGGCGCCCAAATTCAGGAGGCATCCTGCTCGGGCTGCGGCACGTGTGCTGCCGAGTGTCCGATTAATGCCATCGGCATGCGGCACTTCGAGGATCAGCAGATCTTCGCCCAGATCGACGCCATGCTGGCGGACGATGCCGACGACAAGATCGTCGTTTTCGCCTGCAACTGGTGCTCGTACGCGGGTGCCGACACAGCCGGCACGTCGCGCCTGCAATACCCGGCCAACGCGCGCCTGATTCGTACTATGTGCAGCGGCCGCGTCGACCAGCGCTTCATCCTGCACGCTTTCG
>CALAKE010000459.1 GCA_937922775.1 uncultured bacterium
CCGACCAGCTGATGTGGGCCGCAGAGCAGCGGCGGGACGGCGGCACGATGTCTGTCGCCTGGGCCAACTTTCAAGACTGGCGCAGTGAGGCGCGCGGCTTCGATGGCATGGTGGCTTTCCGTGGAGGAAGCACCACGGTGCTCGGGGGTGAAGAACCCGTGTGGGCCAACGCTGCAGGGGTGACGCAGGATTTCTGGAAGGTGTTCCCTGTTGCCCCGGTGGCGGGCCGCCTGACCAACGCCGACGATCATCGTGAGGGAGCTGCGCCCGTAACGGTCGTGACGCGCTCGTTTGCACGTGACGCCCTAGGCACCGAGAACGCCTTGGGGCGCGTGATCGAGAACCGCGGGATTTCTATGGAGGTGGTGGGGATTCTGCCCGACGACTTCACCTACCCCGGGAGCACGGATGTGTGGGCTCCTGCCGAGCTCGTCCCTCAAGGCCGGAGCCGGACGGCACACAACTGGTTGGTGGTCGGCCGGCTTCGGGAAGGGATCACCGCCGAAGATGCCGCAACGGAGCTCGACGAGCTGACCCGCCGGATTGTGAGCACTGAGGCAGAATCAGACTCACCGTACCTGGCCACCGGCGCTCGGGTGGTGCCTCTCAAGACCCGAATCGTCGGCGACAGCGAACGCCCGCTTGTTCTGCTGTTGGGCGCGGCTTTCTTCGTGCTGCTCGTCGCCTGCACCAACCTGGCGAGCGCACTCTTGGCGCGCGGCGCCACTAGAACCAGTGAGTTCGCCGTGCGCACCGCCCTGGGCGCGTCCCGGTGGCGCATCGTCCGGCAGCTTCTGGCCGAGAGCATCGTCCTCGCGATTTCCGGGGGTGTGGCCGGAATCGCGTTTGCCGAGCTCGTCGTGCGGAGCCTGAGGACACTCGGGGCTCAGTCCGTTCCCAGGGTGGGCGATGTGCGCATCGATGGAGTCGTCCTCGGGTTTACGCTGGCATTGGCAGGTGTCACGGCGCTCATGTTCGGCTTGCTGCCCGCAATGCGCAGCTCCGGTGACTCTCCCGCAGACCGGCTGCGAGCGGGCGGCCGGGGGAACGCCTCTTTCAACCGAGGGCTGTGGAACACGCTTGTCGCTTCAGAAGTGGCGCTGGCACTGGTGCTGCTGATCGGATCGGGCCTGCTCGTGCGCAGCCTGGTGGTTGTTCTATCGCAAGACGCGGGCTTCGACGGCGACGACGTGGCCGTCACGACGCTGGCGCCGAGCAACACCAAGTACCCAGACCTTGAATCTCACAGGCTCTTTTGGGACGTAATGCTCGCTCGTGCGAGCTCGGTCCCTGGCGCGTCTGGCGCGGCGGTGATGAGCTCGCTGCCTCTGGGCAGCTTCGTTCCCAACGGTCGCATCGAGCTCGACGGGGACCCGGAGAAGTTTGCTGACGCACTCTACGTGGTCACTAGCCCACGGGCGTTCGACGTGCTCGACGTTCCGCTACTTCAGGGGCGGATATTCAATACCAGTGACGGCCCCGAGGCACCCCATGTAGTGGTCGTCAGTGAGTCCTTTGCCGAGGAGTACTGGCCTGGAGAGGACCCGATCGGTCGCCTGGTAAGCGGCGGCGGCATGGATAACTACTGGGACTCGGACCCCGTGGCATTCGGTACCGTCGTTGGGGTTGTGGGTGACGTGCGCTTCGAGACGCTCACGAGCGAGCCGGAGCCAACGGTCTACTGGAGCTACCGCCAGCGGCCGTACCGCCTCGCGTACGGCGGAATACTCCTGGTCGAGTCGGCGAACGGAGATCCCGCTCTGGTGACACCCTCAGTAAGATCGGAGGTGCACGCGGCCGACCCAGACATCGCCGTCCAGCTAGGCTATCTTTCGGACCAGGCCAGGGTTTCAGTCGCGGAGCGCCGCTTCATGTTGATGGTTCTGGGCGGTTTCGCGCTGCTCGGGCTCGTGCTCGCTGCGGTCGGGATCTACGGCGTGGTCTCCTACGCCGTAGCCCGCCGTACTCGCGAGATGGGAATCCGGCTGGCTCTTGGAGCCGCTCCGGGCGACGTGCG
Organism: uncultured bacterium; assembly: GCA_937922775.1. Taxonomy (GTDB): domain Bacteria; phylum Acidobacteriota; class UBA890; order UBA890; family UBA890; genus CALAKE01. The sequence continues at coordinate 2,018 of CALAKE010000459.1, forward strand.
GAAGCTGGTGCTGGGCCAGGGTCTCCGTCCTATTCTCATCGGCCTCGTGTTCGGGATCGGAGGAGGCTTGGCCATCACGCGAACGATGCAGGGGCTTCTGTACGAAATCCGTCCGGCCGACCCGCTCACGTTCGTTTCCGCCGTCTTGATCCTGCTGGCCACGGGGTGGCTCGCAACGCTGGTGCCGGCGCTTCGCTCGACGCGCGTCGACCCGATGCTCACGATGCGCGCAGAATAGTGCGCGGATGCCAGGCTTCGATGCGGTGGCGTTGTATCATCTCCGGCTCCACAGTGTCTTGCGGCCCATCGACACCCCAGGCATCCTTCGCCCATGACCCTCGAAATCGGCTTCATGTTGGCGCTCATGCTCGTGGCGCTGGTGCTGTTCGCCCGCGAGGTGTTTCCAATCGAGGTCACCGCCATGCTGATGCTGGCGGTTTTGCTGATCGTCGGGATCATCGACGTCGAAGACTCCGTTGCCGGATTGAGCAACAAGGCCGTGGTCACTGTGGCGGCCATGCTGGTGCTCGGTCAGGCTCTGGTCAAGACCGGCGTGCTGGGAGCTGCCGCCGATCGGATGGCGAAGATGGGAGCGAATCGGCCGTGGGTGACGCTGGGGGCTGTGCTGGTCGGAGCCGGTCTGCTTTCGGGCTTCCTCAACAACACCGCGATTGTCGCCATCTTCATACCGTTGCTGACCGATTTGTGCCGGCGCTTCCACTTGAGCCCCTCCAAGGTGATGTTGCCGCTGTCGTACGCATCGATTGCCGGCGGCACACTCACCGTGATCGGTACGTCGACGAACCTCCTGGTGAGCTCGTTCGCCGAGGACAGCGGCTTGCCGCCCATCAGCATCTTCGAGTTCACGCCGCTCGGCATCGTCCTGCTGTTTGTCGCCCTAACCTACATGTTCTTCGCCTTTCCGTACTTGCTGCCGACCCGCGCGCTTCCAGAAGCGCTGACCCGACAGTACGAGATGGACCACTACCTGACCGAGGTGGAAGTCTCGGCAGACTCACCTCTCATCGGCAGGACCGCCGAGGAAACGGCGTTGAGTCACGACTACGACGTCATCATCATTGCAGTGCATCGCGGCATCGACCAGGTCACCGAGAACCTCCGTCATCTGCGCATCGTCGCCGGCGACGTTCTTGTGGTCAGCGGGCCGGCCGAGAATCTCATGAAGCTGAGCGGGGCCCAGGGCCTGACCCTGCAATCGGACGTCAAGATCACCGACGAGGACATTTCGGCCGAAGGCCAGTTCCTCGCCGAGGCCATAGTCGGCAGGAACAGCCGACTGATCGGCAGGACCATCGAGGAGATCGACTTCCGCCAACGTGTCGGGGCTTTCGTGCTCGCCGTGCGCCGCCGGGGAGAGGTTCTGCACGACAAGATCGCCCGCATCCGCCTGCAGTTTGCCGACGACCTGTTGCTAGTGGCGCCGGAGGACCGTCTCAGACGGATGCGCCATACCCAGGACCTGATCATCACGTCGCGTTCCCACTTTGAAACGGCTCTCGGAGGCACGAACTGGGCGATCCTGATCATTCTCCCCGCCGTCGTTCTGCTCGCCGCCTTCGGGATCGTCGACATACTCGAGGGCGCGATCGTCGGCTGCATCCTGGTATTCGCGCTCCGTGCCCTACGGCCGGCGGAGGCCTACCGCTCGCTCGACTGGTCGATCCTGCTTCTGATCGCCGCCTTCGTGCCCGTCGGCAATGCCATGCGAGAAACCGGCACCGCAGAGTTCCTGGCCCACGGGATTCTGCGCTTGCGGGAGCTGTCGCCCGAGTTCTTCACGCCGGCGGTGATTCTGTCGGTTCTCTACCTGCTGACCTCGGTACTCACCCAGACCATTTCGAACAACGCCACCGCGATCCTCTTGGCGCCAATTGCCGTGCGCCTGGCGATCGACATGGGCGTCGATTCGCGCCCCTTTCTGGTCACTGTGGCCTTCGCGGCATCAGCCGGCCTGATGACTCCCTACGGGTACCAGACGAACTTGATGGTCATGGGTCCCGGCAACTATCGCTTCATCGATTTCGTCCGCTTCGGTGGCCCGCTGACGATCATTTTCTGGGCGGTCGCGTCGGTGCTCATTCCTCTGATCTGGAGCTTCTAGCCTGCCGTGCCGGTTGCGTTCTGCAACACCTGCTGTCAGATGAAGTTGAAGTACCGCGAGAAAGGTAGCTCGCGGATCCTCTCGCCCGTCGCCGCGAAGATGGCATTTCCCAGGGCAGGGGCTGCCGTGGGCGTGGCAGCCTCGCCAACTCCTCTGATCTGCTCACCGCTCTCAAAAATCCGCACCTCGATCGACGGCGCATGATGCATTTGCAAAAAGGGGTAGTCGTCGAAGTTGGTCTGATCGACTGCATGATCCGTTACCGTGATCTCACCGAATATCGCCTCACTCAGCGAGAAGTTCAGGGCGCCCTGCACTTGTGCTTCGATGTTTCGCGGATCGAGCGCGATGCCCACATCCAACGCCGCAAATGCCCTGAGCAGTTTGATACCGGCGTCGGAGTGGAGGATCTCGATGACCGTGGCCGTTGCCACCCGTTTGAACAACGCATACGCAACCCCTCGGGCACGACCTGGTGGCAGTTCGGATCCCCAATTCGACATCTCGGCGACACTCTCGAGCACCTGGCGGCTTGGCGCGTGCTCGAGAAGCGAGAGTCTCATCGTCAGCGGATCCATGCCGGCCTCGTACACCAGCTCATCCATGATGCTTTCATGAAAGAAGGTGTTCTGGGATGCGCCCACGGCCCGCCACCAGCCGACCGGCAGCAGCTCGGCTGGACGATACGCCGTCACCCTGTAGTTGTCGATCTGGTAAGGCTGCCTCCTCGCACCCGCCGTTATGGATACGTCCGCCTTCGGAACACCAGTGTCGGGCTCGCCGGTGAGCCGGCGCCGTCTCAACTCCCCTGAGACAAAAAGCGATGGTGCGGAGAGATGCAGGTCGAGCGCAGTAGGCTTGCCGTCGGCAACCGTGGCACGAAATCGGGCGGTGGCCATCGGACGGTACACGTCGTGGGCGAAGTCCTCTTCCCGCGAGTAGGTCACCCGGACCGGCCTGCCGGGGACTGCCTGTGCGGCGAGCACGGCGGCCTCGACGTCGTCCATTTCGAACCTACGCCCGAATGCACCGCCCATGTAGGTCGTGTGGACCCTGACCGCGTCCTTCTCCAACCCCGTGAGGTGCGCACCGACGAGCACGGCCAGAGTCGGAAACTGATTACCGGCCCAAATATCAAGGCGGCCATCCTTCAGCAGCGCC
>CALAKE010000460.1 GCA_937922775.1 uncultured bacterium
AGCGAAGCGAGTCGCCTTCTGAGAGCCCCTGGGTGTCTCCCAGCCCGATACCAATCCTGTCTAGCTAGCCCCCTCCACAGTGAACGGTGGTGCCTCGGGGATATCGTCGCGACGCCCCTGCCTCTTCTCCGCAGGCAACAACGGAGCAGGCTTGCGCTTGGCCGCCTTGCTGAGGCGTAGGTAGTCGAGCACCAGCTCTCGCTTCATGAACTGGATGGCGCGAGCCGGATCGACGCCCTTCGGGCAGACCTTCGAGCACTCACCGGCGTAGTGACATCTCCATGGCCCGACGCCACCGCTGCCGAGGAGTTCCTTGCGCTGTCGGAATGCGTCGTCACGCGAGTCGATCAGGTAGCGATATCCCTGTGCCAGGGGCATCGGCCCCGAGAACTTCGCGTCGGATGCGAAAGTCGGGCAAGCGGCCATGCAGCAGCCGCACTTGATGCAGTAGGAGAACTGCAGAAACTGCTCGAGCTCTTCCGGTGTTTGCCAGTACTGATCGGTGGGCTCGAGCATCTCCTCCGTATCGTCACGCTTGATGTGCGGCATCAGGTGCGTGTGCTTGTCGAACATCGGTGCCAGGTCTGGGACCAGGTCACGGATGATGTCGAAGTTCGGCAGTGGCGCCAGCATCAGCACGTCGGTGGCCACGTCCCGTACTTGGGTGTTGCAGGCCAGTGTGGCGCTGCCGTTGACGAGCATGCCACACGATCCACACACGCCCATGCGGCACGACGAACGCCACGACAGGCTCGAGTCCAGGTTTTCCTTGATGTACCAGAGGCCCTCGAGAATGGTCCAACCGGGCCCGACCGGGACCTTGAAATCCTGGTAGTGGGGCGCCTTATCCTCGACCGGGTCGAAGCGCCGGACTCGGAAGACGAAATCTTTCACGCCGTTGTCGCTCATGACGTCCTCCTAACCCGACACCGACAGCGCCATGGTTCGCGCTGCCACGGCCGACCAGGCTCCGAAAACGAACAGGCCGAGGCCAAGCAGCAGCAATACCACGCTGATCAGCTTCTGTAGCCCAGGTGCAGGATCAAGCTCGAACAGGATGTTCCTGAGCCCGAAAAGGCCATGGAACAGCCCGACTCCCACCAGCAGGATGTATCCGACGACCTGTGACACCTCTCGGCCGCGCGCCACGACGTTCGCCCAGTCCAACGGATTGTCTCCTGCGGGATTAAGGCGCTCGATCGGCAAAACGCCGCTCATGTGCATGGCCAGCATGTGCGCTCCCAGCAGCACCAGGATGATCACGCCCGAGGCCATGTGCCACGTCCAAAGCTTCGTGTCCTTCATGCTCATGGCAAGTCTCCTAGTGGGCGACCAGGACGAAGAAATCGTAGCCGCCAACGACAATCAGAATAGCGGCCAGAATCATCATCACGATCATGAATGGGCGCTGCACATTCAACGAGCTGCGGTAGGGGAATACCGGATCCTCCGCCTTGCCGGTCAACACGCCGAGCTCGACGAGCACCAAACGCACGCCGTTCAGCGCGTGGAAGACGAACGCCACGAACACGAGGTATTCGCCGACCAGGAAGATCGGGCCGGTGACGTTGGCCATCGCCGTCTCCCACTGCTCCTGCCCAAACGCGCGGCTGGAGACGACGACGATGTGTATCAGGAAGTAGAACAGCAAGCCCAGGCCGGTGACTCGATGCAGGAAGTAGAGGTACCTTTCGGGGCCCCACTTGCCACCAAAGAGCCAGCCCTTGATGCCCAGGCGGTTGGGATATTTCTTGATTTCGGGCATCGATTCCTCCTCAGTACTTCCGCTCGACCGGCTTCCACTTGGTGATGGTCACCGAGCTGTAGTCGAGCTTCACGCCGTCACCTTCCTTCCAGGCGAGAGTGTGCTTTAGCCAGTTGTCGTCATCGCGTTCCGTGTAGTCGCGGCGCGAGTGGCCGCCCCGCGACTCCGTTCGCGCCAGCGCTCCGGTGATCATCACCTGCGCCAGATCGAGCAGGTTCTCGATCTCCAGCGCGTGGAACAAGTTCGTGTTGTAGACACGACCTCGGTCCTCGAGCTTGATGTTGTCGAAACGCTGTCGCAGGGCCTTCACCTTCTCGAGACCGGCGGCGAGCTCCTCGCCGTCTCGGTATACACCCACGTGTTGATCCATCGTGGCTCGCAGCTCGCGGCGGATGTCGTACGGGTTCTCGGTTCCGTCGCGCTGCAGCATGTCCTCGAAAAGGCGCTTCTCTTCGGCCTGAACGGCAGCCTCGGAGAGTCCCGGCAGCTCGGGGTTGGTCTCCATGAACTTGCAGACTTCCTCGCCGGTGATGAAGCCCCACACCAGACATTCGGCTGTCGAGTTCGTGCCCAGCCGATTGGCGCCATGCAACGAATGGCATGCAGCTTCACCCGCAACCCAGATGTTGGGCACGCGAGTCTGCCCGTTGATGTCCGCCTCGATCCCTCCCATCGAGTAGTGCGCCACAGGGCGCACCGGAATGGGCTTGAGGATCGGATCGAGGCCGAGGAACTTCATGCACACCTCCCGAATCGTCGGCAGGCGGCGGTTGATCTTGTCGGCCCCGAGGTGGGTGAGGTCGAGCCACAGATGATCGAGCCCGCCCGGGCCTTCGATGCCGCGGCCCTCGAGAATCTCGGTGATCATGGCCCGCGAGATGATGTCACGAGGTGCGAGCTCCATCTTCTCGGGCGCGTACTTATCCAGGAATCTTTCGCCCTCGGAGTTGCGCAGGTATCCACCCTCGCCCCGGCAGCCCTCTGTCATCAAGATGCCGGAGGGTACCAAGCCGGTGGGGTGGAACTGCAGGAACTCCATATCCTCGAGCGGAATCGCCCCGGTGCGGTACGCGTAGGCCAGGCCGTCGCCGGAAACCGTCTGCGCGTAGGTCGTGAAGCCGTACAGCGTGCCGGCCCCACCGCTACAAATGATCAGTGCCTTCGCGCGCAGGATGAGCAGTTCTCCGGTGAACGGGTCGATGCTCGCGAGGCCGGCGAACTTGCCGTCCTCGACGAGGATTGCGGTCGCGAACACCTCGTCGTAGCGCGTGAAGTTCTTCCACTGGACGAGGGTGTCGTAGAGCGTCTGCATCTCCATGAAGCCGGTCTTGTCGGCTGCCATGGTCGCGCGTGGGTAGGAGTGACCGCCGAACGGGCGCTGCTGGATGCGGCCATCTTCGTACCTGGACCAGGGGATTCCCCAGTGGTCCAGAAGAAGGAGCTCCTGGGGGCAAAGGTGGACAAACCGATCAATGACATCTTGGTCGGCGAGGAAGTCCGAGCCCTTTACGGTGTCCCAGGAGTGCAGGTCGAATGAATCGCCTTCCTCGGGATACAAGACCGCCGCAGTTCCTCCTTCGGCGGCTCCCGAGTGGGCGCGCATGAGCTGCACCTTGGACACCAACCCCATGTCGATCTTGCCCTCACTGCGTCGGGCGATCTCCACCGCGGCACGTAGCCCGGCGAGTCCGGTCCCGAAGATGAGGACGTCATGGGTGCGTTCCACTGCCATCGGCCCTGTCTCCTTCCTTCAGGAAGATGTTGGGGTCACCAGGTCTTCCCATAGGTCTCGACTCGAATCCTGGCGAGTCCGCGAGCGGCGTCGCAGGACAAGACCCAGGCATCGAGGAGGTAGTCAAACACGATTCGAGTGGCGCTCCGTGCGAACGTGATCAGGGCGAGCGCTATCAGCCATGAGAATAGTACAGGTTATCGGACCTGTCACTCTGATTTGGGCTTGAAAATAGTGCCCGCGCGGGCAACCTGACGGTTCCGCCGGCTTGTAAGGTCCCGGCATTAGGGGCAGAATCCTCAACTGGCGACAGGCGCGGCACCGGACGCCTCGAGCCGGGACTTGCCAACGAATCGCTGCCTGGGCCCGCTCACTTCTCGATACGTTGGCAAGTCCCGGCTGGGGTCCCTGAGCGCTCCCCATCCGTCTTCGCTCGAGTTGGATGCACCGGCGGGGGCTGGTTGCACCGACAGTCGGGATCTGCCGATTCGGCGGAATCCCGCGCGCCAATTCTCTACAAGCCTTGGCGCAGCAGGATGCATATAGCTGCCGCCACGGCCTGTGACATGGAGCTTGTCCGAGCGACGCCGCTTCGCTTGCCTCTCGGACCTGCTCCCAGAAGAGAGGAACGCCGCTATGCGTGCACGTACCGCGCTCATCCTTTTCTGTCTCGGTTTCATGGTTGTCGCCGTCGAGGCCCAGGTGAATGCCTGGTACCAATGGACCGTCCTCGACGCCGATCTCATGGACGAGATCATCGGCGAGGCCTCCGGGGAGACCGCTTGGAACACCATCCTGGAGACGGGTGGCTACAACAAGGACCGCCTGCCGGAGGAGTACGCCGACACCTTCTACGAGTCGAGCTACATCTACGACCAGGTCCGGTACTACGGGCTGCCCGGCGGAGACCTCGTGCGCTTCCCCGGTAGGCAAACCTGGGACGCTTCGAAGGGTGAGCTGTGGGAGGTGCGACC
>CALAKE010000461.1 GCA_937922775.1 uncultured bacterium
TCACGGTTGCAGGGCAAGCGGAGGCCATCTCGAAAGACATCGATGCGACCCTGGAGGAATCTGGAGTAGAGGACGTGACGGCCGAGCACAGAGACGGCGACCGCCTCGTGCCCGGGGAACGGTGCGATTACCTGAGACCCACCGTCGTGCGTTGTGACACTCCTGACGCGGCCGTCGCTGGCAAGGAATACATGTTCCCGTTCGTTAGCGTCGTACGCTGCCCGCAAGCCAAGATGATCGGGTCGATCGGGCCGACGTTGGTGGCGACCGGCATTACCGAGGACGAAGCATTTCGGCAGGAGCTCCTCGACGCCACGAATATCGACCGTCTCAACCTCGGCCCCGTGCCGACGATCCAGCTCAATTGGTTGCAGCCGCACGAGGGCAACATCGTCGAGTTTCTCTTTCGTGCCCGCGCGTTCCAAACCGCATGAGCGACTAGCCTCGGAATCTCGACGGTTCACGGCGGAGGCGCGCGATGATCTGACGGATCGTCGAGGACCCCATGCTAGGCCTTGCAACCCGCTCGGCGTATCCCGAACAATGAGGGAGGATCAACCAAGCTCTGGACAAACCACCATGAGGTTGATGGTGCGATCTCTGAAGCTGGCGCTCGGCGCTCTGATCGTTTTCGGCTGCACCGGTATGGCAGCCGCAGACAGCATCCACTTGAAAACCGGCACCGTGATCCGCACGGACAGGGCGACGATCGAGGGTGACGCGGTCGTTTTCGAACAGTACGGGAGCCGGGTAGCCATTCCCCTTTCGCTGGTCGAGCGCGTGGTGCCCGACGACCACACCGGTCCAGTCGCCATCACGGGCAGTGAAAGGAGCCGTGGGTCCGACAGCGGCCAAGAGACGGCTGCCGGCGCCGGCTCGAGGGCCGATTCAGGCCCTGCGCAGGCCGGCTCCGCGACTCCTTCCACGGTGAGGCAACCAGTTCCTCCCGAAGAAACCAAGGAGTACTGGCAGAACCGGGTGCGCACTCTGTACCAACAGGGGGAACAGCTCGAGACGCAGTTGAAGGAGGCGCGGCGTGTGGAGCGCGCATTCTTGTTCGCGCGTCGATCGACAGCCGATTCGCGCCGCCGGATCGAGGCGATTCAGGCTGCGATCGAGGCCAACGAGCAGGCCAAGAGGGACCTCAAGCGCGAGGCGCGCCGCAAGAATGTTCCTCCGGGGTGGCTCCGGGTGCGAGGCGTTACCTACTAGATCTCGGCTCGGTTTCGGCCACCGGCGAGGCGGCTACCTCTCGCGCAGCTCTCAGAAGGGCGATCACCTCGACCCCGGGAACACCGAGATTGTGGCCGCTGAAATACTCGACGACCGCGGAGTTGACGGCCACAACTTTGCCGTCGAGACCGATGACGGGGCCACCGCTGCCTCCGTGGGTTGTCTCGGCGTCGTAGACGACCGATACCTCGGTAACCTGACCGATGATCCCCATTGTCGCGAGGGGCTCAATATAGCCGCCGGCGGCCAGCCCACGGGCAACATCCCAGAAGGTGACGGGGCCGGCGCTCAGAAGACCTTCAGCGAATCGTGGGTCGGCGCGGGCGAGTAACGCCTCCATCCCCGCCGGATAACCGAGAAGGATCACCTCATCGCCGGGGTCCAGAGCACCCTGGCTGATCTCGAGGGGAGTGATTTCAAAAGGTAGGCGTGCGACGGCCTGCAGCGTCGGCTCAACCTGAGCCCCACCACCCGAGCTCGGTGCTGCTGCGTCGGCGACCCCGGGCTGACTGATCTCACCCGCCGCCGCCTGATCATCGGACTGCTGCTCGCCCTCCGATTCTGTCGCGTCTTCCCTGAAGGGATGAACGATCTCCCCCACGAGGACATCCTGTACGAGAAAGTCACTCTTCAGCACCGCCAGGTCTGAGTGATCGCTGGAGGCGACAACCTGCACCTCGAAAGGCTCGGGGTGACCGGGGATGTACCCGATGAAGCGCCGCATCTCGGGAACAAACCCCTGCATCAGCACGCCCTGGGCACTCTCGTTGTAGAGCCAGGGAAGTGCGATATGACGGTTGGTTACCAGGTGGCCCTCACGGCTGACCACAAAGGCTGTGCCGGTGAAGAAGATCTGCACGATGGGGCCGTCGCCCGAGGTTGTGATCGGGGTTTCGCCGTTCGGCATGCGCAAGGGCCGCCCATCGGCGCCCGGATAGTAGCGCAGCGGCAGGTCAGTGTCTGGCTCACGGAACCCGTAGGCAGCCTGCACGAATACCACAGCCCGTGCCGCAGAGGAGATGATGCGCTCGGGTGCTCCGGCCCGCTCTTCAAGAGATTCGACCCGCTCCGCGGTGTCGCTGAGGAGACCTTCCCACTCCGAACGAGCTTCCTCGAAGTCATCTCGAGTAAAGCTGTTACGCTCCGCGCGCTCGAGAAAATCAGCGAGTCCCTCCACTCGGCGAGTGGCCTCGGCCAGCCTCTGCTGCAAGCGGAAGTTCTGGTACCAGAGGACCCCCGAGGCACCGATAAGGATCAACAGAAGGATCAGTAGCCGGGGTCGTATCGGAGGCGGGCCACTCAACCCAAAGCGTTTCAGCGGCCTCTCACTGGGCTGGGAATCGCCCTTGTCGGTCACCCTGCTCCGCCTTTCAAGAGGCACCGGCTGAGTGCCGGAGGTCTCGGTTCTTTGTATCACCCGGTCCCTACGCGGTGAAGCCCACTTTGGGAAGTACCTTGTAGAGCCCAACCACCGAAATCAGGAATACGGTGAAGCAAGCGAAGGCCAGACCCGGATTGCCGTAGAGGAGATAGCCGGTACCGAAGAGTGCCGAATAGACCACCAGACAACCCAGGAACCAGCCTCCAAATGCGGCGGTGAGGCTCTCGTCAGGCTCACCCTGGCCTGCGCTTTCACTGGCTCGTGAACCTTCGCCTACCACCTTGCGCCATCCTGGACCCAGCGGTCGGATCTTCGCGAAGAACGATTCCAGTGTGGCGCGGTCAGTCGCTGGCGTGAGCATCGTGAAGGACAGCCAACCCACCGTCGTGATGGCAACGCCGAGCACGAGCTTCAGCGAAGGATGAAGGGCGGCAAAGCCCAAAGCTTCGTGGATGAACTGGAAGTAAATGGCGACCGAGAACGAGATGACCATAGCCGAGATCTCGCTCCAGGCGTTGATGCGCCACCAGTACCAACGCAGCAGGAAGATGAGCCCGGTGCCAGCGCCGATCTGCAGAAGGATCTGAAAGGCCTGCAGGGCGTTCTCCAACCAGAATGCGACGATCGAGGTGAACACCACGAGCACGACGGTCGAGATGCGCGCCATCCTGACATAGTGGCGCTCGTCCCGGTCGGAGGCCACGAAGCGGCGGTAGAAGTCATCGACGATGTAGGAGGAGCCCCAATTCAGGTGGGTGCTGATCGTAGACATGTAGGCGGCAGCCAACGACGCGACGACCAGGCCGAGGAGCCCGTGAGGCAGAAACACGAGCATGGCCGGATAGGCCAGATCGTGGCGCAGAATGGACGGATCGATGCCCGGGAAGCTCGCCTGCAGCGACTCCAGGGTCGGGTAGACAGCCACCGAGCAGAGCGCAACGAGCACCCATGGCCAGGGGCGCAGAGCGTAGTGGGCGACGTTGAACCACATGGTGGCGCTCATCGCCTCCTTCTCGTTGCGAGCGGCCAGCATGCGCTGGGCGATATATCCACCCCCACCCGGTTCGGCGCCGGGATACCAGGTGCTCCACCACTGAACGGATATCGGAATGATGAAGACCGCCAGCGCAGTCGACCAGTCACTGAAATCGGGCAACAGACTGAGCTTGCCCTGCAGCGCCGGATTGCTGACGAGACCACTGAGGCCTCCCACTTCGGGCTGCTGCAGCGAGTAGAACGCCGCTGCGAGGGAACCGATCATGGCGATAACGAAGAGCAGCAGATCGGTCACGACGACACCCCAGAGCCCCGATGTGGCCGAGTAGAGCGCGGTGATCGACGCACAGATCAGCACGGTCGTGTACTTGTCGAGGCCGAGCAGCACGCCCGAGATCTTGATGGCGGCCAGCGTCACGGTGGCCATGATCATGACGTTGAAGAAGAACCCCAGATAGAGCGCCCTGAAGCCGCGGAGGAAGGCGGCGGGCTTTCCTGAGTAGCGCAGCTCGTAGAAGCCGATGTCCGTCAGTGCCCCCGAACGCCTCCACATCCGGGCGTAGAAGAACACCGTGCACATTCCCGTGATCAGATAGGCCCACCATAGCCAGTTGCTGCTGACCCCGCCGGTGCGCACCATGTCGGTAACCAGATTCGGCGTGTCAGTCGAAAAGGTGGTAGCCACCATCGACGTGCCCAGCAACCACCACGGCAACTTGCGGCCAGAGAGAAAGAACTCCTCCCTGCCCTGCCCGGCACGGCGGGCGAAGTAGAGTCCAACCGTCAAGGCAACGACGCCATACAGCGCCATCACGAGCCAATCGATTGCCGTCAGTTGCATGCGTTGTCCTTCATTCGGGCGGATCTTCCATGAAGGGGGAGACCCTCATCGCCCGCGTCGGCTCGTCGCGAGGGTCTCCTGCGCCCACAGCAGGACCGAGATGGGCGATGAGGGTCATGCGTGGACGATCGGAAACTGCGGCCAGCTCTTCCAGCGACCGCGGGTGAAGTCGGGGAAATCAACCGGCCGACCGCCGTTGGCAACGGAGATTTCGCTGAGCTCGCCAACCGCGCTGATCGAGGCAGACTCGTAGACGTTGAAGTCAGTGGGCAAACCCTCGCGCAGGCACTTGATCAGACGATAGTCCTCGATGAAGTCCATGCCGCCGTGACCCGCGCCGCGCGACATCTCCTCGAGCTCCGTCCACAGAGGATGGTCGAACTCGGAACGGATCTGCTCCAGATCGACATGCTCGCCCGCTTGCGTGTCGTACCCCTCGGCGTCGATCCAGCGGTGCGGCCGACCCCGGCCTTCGATGTAGACGCGTGGGGGATACCCCTGAAACAGGCCCTTCGTGCCTTGGACCATGTGGATGCGGCTGTAGGGACGAGGCAGGTTGGTGTCGTGGCTCACGTAGATCGTACGCCCGAGAGCGGTTTTGATCATGCTGGTGTTAACGTCCCCGAGACGGTACATCTCCTGGCGCTTGACGTGATCTGGCGGGTAGTTCTCTCGCGCGTATTCCTGTAGGCCCCGAGACGGACTGCTCATCGACACCAGGTACTCCATCCGGTCGCCGCGCTCGATATCCATGCACTGCATGATTGGCCCGAGACCATGAGTCGGGTACAGGTTGCCGTTGCGCGCGATCGAGTGAGCTCGGCGCCACAAGCCCTCGCCCTCGTCGGCGAACTTGATGCCGCGGAGGTCATGGAGGTATCCACATTCCCCATGCAGGACCTCGCCGAGCACCCCCTGACGCACCAAGTTCAAGACCATGAGCTCGTTTCGATCGTAGTTGCAGTTTTCCATCATCATGCAGTGCTTCTGGTATTTCTCGGCCGCTTCTACGAGCTGCCAGCACCCGTCGATGGTTACGGCGGCCGGCACCTCCGTTGCAGCGTGCTTTCCGTTCTCCATGGCCGCCACACAGACAGGCACGTGCCAACGCCATGGAGTAGCCGTGTAGACAAGATCGAGGTCCTCTTCCTCACACATGCGGATGAAGTCGTACTCACCGTTGGCATAACCGGTGGGAATAGGCTGGTCCGCCTCGGCACACCACTCCTGAATACGCTCGATCTTGTCGGGAACGATGTCGCAGACGGCACGGATCTCCGCGCCCTCGATTCCGAGTAGATTTCGAACGTGCGCGGAGCCCATGCCTCCGACGCCCACGTAGCCGACTCGCACGACGTCCATGGGGGGAGCGGCAAAGGGCATCTCCGGGGCCGGCCCGAGATCGCGGTCGTGAGCGGGGCTACGTAGTGCCTGCTCACTGGCGTCCGAACGAGACGCCGCTCCAACCATGGCGGCACCGATTCCGGCCAGGCCCAGCTTCACCAGATCCCTGCGATGCACGCCTCTGTTGCTCTCTTCTTCGGCGGGTGCCCTTCCGGATGCGCTGGTTTCGACCGTCTTGCTCATCGCCTGCCTCCTGTTGGGTCGGCTCCTTCGCAGATCACGCCAGCGCGGGCGGTGCCGCAACGATCATGTGCTACTGGCGTCCCTGCCCGTTTTGGCTAGTGCTGCCAAGGTCGTTCTGAAGCCACTCTTTCTACTACCTTCAGCATGGACTCTTGCTGTTCGGTGATGCTCTCAACGAGCCGGAACTGAGCTCGGCACCGGTCCAGGTTGTGCTCCTCCCGGTGGATCCTGAAGTAAGTATCGCCTACCAGATAGTCCGTCAAGAAGCGAATGCCGATCTCCAGGGTGATGAGCTTGCCGGCGAACACCATTTCGCCGATCTCGACCCGGCTGAGGAACGAGCCAGCAGTCTGCAAATACCCTCGAACCAGTGCCTCGAATAGGGGCATCTGCATGTGCACTTGTGACAGGTCGCGTTCGTCTTCCATCGAGAAGCTGGTGCTCGTACGCACCATGTCCCCAAAATCGAAGAGCGTCAGGCCGGGCATGACGGTGTCGAGATCGATGACGCACACACCTTCTGCGGTCTCGACGTCGATCATCACGTTGTTGAGCTTGGTGTCGTTGTGTGTGACGCGCTCGGGGATCTCTCCGGCTCGGTGCAGGTCGAGAAGCCGGCCCAGGGAGGGCTCGTGCCCGACCACGAATTCGATCTCCGCGGCGGCCCTCGCGGCACGGTTCGCTGTGTCCTCGCCGATTGCTGCCTGCAGGGCAGCGAACCTGCTCGGCGTGTCGTGGAACGCCGGGATCGTGTCGTTCAAGCGGGGCGGCGGGAGGTCGGCGAGGTCTCTCTGGAATGCCCCAAAGGCCTTCGCCGCCTCGAATGCCAGGGCGGGCGAGCGGACGATATCGTGCGTCTGAGCACGCTCGACGAAATCATACGTCCGCCACATATCGTCCTCAGCGTCGATGTGGTAAACGCTGCCATCCTGTTTGGGCACGAGGGTGAGCACGCGGCGCTCGATCTCACTCGAAACGGTCTCCAGCAGCTTGCTGCGCAGATGGCCGGTCACGCGACGGATGTTGTCCATCAACCCTACCGGATCGGAGAAGACCTCCCGATTGATGCGCTGGTGGACGTAGCGCGTCATGCCCTCGCCGTGCACGTACGTCACGGCGAAGGTGTCGTTGATGTGGCCGGTGCCATGGCGCTCCGCGTGAATCAAGTCGCCTTTCAGCCCGAAGGCGGAGCCGATGGCGACCAGATCGAATTGGCTAGCCGATTTCAATCGCGCCCCCTGGGCATTCTCATCATCTCTGCCCACAACGGGCTCGGGTATTCACCCTGATCGACCAGACGCTGAATGTTCCGTCTCACGATCGGAGCATCGTCGGGATACGTCACGCCGAACCACGACCCACCGCCACGCAGGATCTGTACCTCGGCGAGGCCGTCGAGAATGAGATCGTTGACAACTGTGGGAAGGAAGAACTCGGCGGTGATGTCGTCACCCCGCTGCTCCAGGAAGCGGGCGAATCGATCTTCGAAATGCGCAAAGACGGAGGAGGTGAAGCCCCAGAAGTTCATCGAGACGATCTCGTCGCCTGAGATTCCGCGCACATTGCCGTCGTCATCGGTGACCCGGGCGCCGTCGCCATCGCGCTCGATGCCGGTAGTCTCGACAATGCCCTGCAGCATGCCACCTGGATCGCACTGGCAGACGCCACGCACGACACTGCCGTGATCTGAAAGCGTATCGCGAAGCACGTAGCCAACATTGGCGTAGCTCTCGACGCGGTCAGCCTCGCCTGGCCGATCGGCCAGCCCGCCAAGATGCCTGGCGATGATCTCGAATGGCAATCTGCCATAGAAATCATCGGCGTTGATAACGGAGAAAGGCTCATCGATTGCCGTGGCCGCCAGCATGGTTGCGTGAGCCGTGCCCCACGGCTTGCTGCGGTCCTCCGGTACGGAGAATCCGGCGGGCACCATGTCGAGCTCCTGGTGCACGTAGCAAACCTCAATGTGATCTTCGTACTTGCGGGAAACTGTCTGGCGAAACTCGGCCTCGATGTCCCGACGGACCACGAAGACGATTTTGCCGAACCCGGCTCGCA
>CALAKE010000462.1 GCA_937922775.1 uncultured bacterium
TTTCTCAAGGCTCGAAGGGCACGGTCATAGTCACTGCGGAAGAACAAGACGGCTCCGCGCCAGGTTGTCGTGCGCGCGAGAACCGGCAGGTGCTGGGTTTCTCCCATCTCCTGCTCGGCCAGCTTGAGCAATCGGTCAGCCTCGTTCAGATGTCCGTAGCATATGCGCTGCATGCCAAGGATGAGGTGGGCAGGAGCGAAAGCCCCGACCTGCTCGTGCTCTTCGGCCATGGCGAGAATCTTCTCGACATTACACTCGAGCTGGTCGTTTTTCTTGGACCAGAAGAGCACGTCGGATTGGCTGAAAAGGGCTTCGATCTGTGAGTCGACCTCTCCAAGGCGCTCGGCGCATTCCAGGGCTTGTTGGAAAACCGAGGCGGCATCCTCCAGCCGACTCATCACAAAGAGGATCTTGCCTTGCGTTTTCAGGATGCCGAGCAAAGGGCGGTCTCGTTCGCCCTCGGGGAGCTTCATCGCCAGCTCGACTGCACGGCTACAGTACGCTTCACCCTGGGTGTGGGCGAACTTGGAGACAGCGTTTTCCGCCGCCTTGATGTAGTAGGGCAACGCCCGCTTCGCTTTACGTGCCCGGTCGAAATGTAACGCGAGCTCTGCCGCCGTGGGCCCGCCATGCATGCCGAAATGTCGCTCGAGCACTGCACCGATGCGTTCGTGAAGCAGCAAACGCCGCTTGAGGGTGAGGGTGTCGTAGAGCGTGTTCTGGTAGAGAACATGCACGAACTTGTGGCGCATCGTCACAGCGTCTTCCCCGAGCTCCACCTCGGCGCCCGGCACGACCAGATTGTGCAGGCGTGCCAGCTCTTCCAAATGCTCTTCTAAACGCAGCTCGTCGATGTCTGCGACCTCGGAAAGCGTGAGGGAGTCGAACGTCTCTCCCTGAACAGATGCGAGAACCAAGAGGCGCCGTTGCTCTTCCGACAATACGTCCATCTTCAGCTCGATCATGCTGCGCACGCTCGCCGGTACCTCGCCCTCGAGCTCCTCGATGGCCTTGGTTAGCTGCCAGTGGGTGCTTTTGACAATCGCCTCACGCTCCACCAGGTATCGCACGACGTCGGCCATGAACAGTGGCGTTCCACCCGTTTTTGTATGAAGCCAGGCTGCGAGCTCCTTCGGGAAGCGGTGCCCGTCGAACTCCAGCCCGAGGTAGGCCGCCACGTCGTTTTCTGTGAGCAGGTCGAGCTGAATCTCCCTTGAAACCCTGTGTCCTTCCATCTCCAGCAGGATCGGTCGCAGGGCGTGGACCTGACGCCGTAGATCGGCCGGGCGATAGGTTCCGAGCACCATCAGCGGGAGCTGGGAGATGCGTTTGGACAGGTAAGCGATCAGCTCGCTGGTGGCAAGGTCGCTCCAGTGCAGGTCCTCGAGCAGGATGCAGACCGCGTAGCTTCGGCCGAGCTCCTCGAGCGCGTCGCCGAGCTCCCTGCGCATACGTTCCTGACTGCCTCCCACCAGCTCCGATTCAAGGTGGCCCCGCGACGAGCTGTCGCCCAGGGAGGCGGGGAAGAGCTGTGTGAACCAGGTCGGTGCTTTCTTCTTCAGAATCGCCCTGAGCAGCGCTCCGTGTCGTGACCCGCACAGCTCGGTCAGCGCATCGAGGAAAGGCAGGTAGGGCTCACCGGCGCCCAGACGCTCCGAACACCTTCCCGTCGCGACCATCGCACCGCCGTCTTCGGCGAACGAGGCAACGAGGTTCTGGACCAATGTCGTCTTTCCGGTTCCTGCCTCTCCGGTGACCATGACAAAGGTCCCTGATCCCGACACGGCCTCTGTCCACAACCGGTCGATCTCCGCGACCTCGGCTGCACGGCCCACCATGTGTGCTGCCCGTTGCTTCTGCTCGGCTTTTACGAGGAGCCCCGCGTCCGCCGTTCGGTCAGCGAGCTCGAGCACCGGCAGAGTGTCGGCCTTGGCGGCTGCGCGAGCGTTCCGGTCCTTGGTCAGGAGCTGCAGAATCAACTCGTTCCAGCCTGTCGGCAGGTCGACGAGAGTAGCGGGCGCATCGGGCTCCGCATGGAGGATTCGCCGCGAAATAGCGAAAGGTGTGTCCGCGGCGAAGGGATGCCGGCCGGTCACCAACTCGTACAGGATCACGCCGAGAGCGAAGAGATCCGAAGAAGCATCGGCAACCCCACCCTCGAGCTGCTCAGGAGCCATGTACGAAAGCGTCCCGGCGATTTCCACCCCCAGTGTTTCCTCAACGGTGACATTCACCGCTGGTCGATGTAGGGCCAAGCCAAAATCCAGGACCTTCACGAGGTCATCTGAACGGACCATGATGTTCTCGGGCTTGAGGTCACGATGGACGATTCCCACCTCGTGGGCGCTCAGGAGGGCCGAGGCAATCTGCTTGCCGAGCGCCGCTGCCCGCTGCGGCGGCATAGGGACCCCGGTCAATCCCTCTCTGAGAGATCGTCCGTCGATCCACTCCATGACGATGAAAGCCTCACCGTTGTGCTCGTCGACATCGTAGATTGTTACGATCGAGGGGTGGTTGAGGGCGGAGGCGGTGCGCGCCTCGGCGAGCGCGTCCTCGAGTCGATCGCCCGCCTCGCCCTTCGACAAACGAATGACCTTGAGTGCCACGGCCCGGTCGAGCACAGGGTCGGTCGCTCGGTAGACGTCGCCGAATCCACCAGAACCAACCTTCTCCTCCACGCGGTAACGGCCTATTCTCGACTCTGGCGCAAGATCCATCATTTCGCTCCTCCTGACCGTAACCGTACACCGCAGTCCGTGACAGGCATCACAACCTCACGAAGGATAGATGGAATGATCGGCCAGCAGGGAGACAACAGGAGCAGCTCGACACAGTCTCTCCCGGCCTCGGCAATCCGTTGCTGGATGAGATTGAAGATCGATGGATCCCGGCTCGGCTCCTGAGACTCTCTCCTGTACCGCCCCATTGAAACCTCCGATTATCGGCTGGCCCTTGACCCAAGAGCTTGCAAGGTTTCGGGCAGATCCGAAGCGCCTATCATCGCCTAATTCGGAAAAACCTCCAATCGGAGGGAATGGTTCACTTGGCGGTCGGCGTCGGCGTCGATGATCGAGATCTCCAACGAGTAGACGCCCGCCGGCAGGCCGCGAAAGCCGATGGATCCCCGGTGAATGCCCGCCCCGTCTCGTTGAAGGAAGTGGGCAGGAAGCTGTACGGGCGGCGAGCCGGGTGCTTCCGCATCAAAGAGCCGGCCTGAGATCGAAGGAGTGCTCCCGCCAGCGACTTCGGCGTAGACGGAAACCGTGTCACCTTCACGGAGTCTCCCGCCGACAACATTCCGTGGCTCGCTTCTGCCTGCTTTCGCCATGACCATCAGATCACTGCTATGCCAGCCGCTCGAGGGGTCTGGCACCTCGATCTCGACTATCGTCGCGCCCAGTCGTCCCGAGCCACTGTCGCGCACGGCAATTCGCAGCTCGTAATCACCGGGCTCGAGGGCCCAATCGTGCGCGTAGACGAATGGCTCGGCGGCGCTCCCGTCCGCTGCGGCAGCGGGCGCCTCAGGAAAGCGCAGTTCATCGTGCACCTCGGCGACGACGTCTCCACTCGTGTCGGCGGCAATCGCGTGGACCTCCATGCGAGGCGCTTCAGTATCTTCTGCTTTCGGGCTGGCGTCGAACTCAACGAACATCTGCAAGAGCGGCTCGCCATCCTGCGACCACCTCCTGATCGCCTCGGCCTCGACGGGCATCCGGGTGACCATGCTGGGAAGCGTCAAGGCCGCGAGGATCATCCGATCCTTTCGTTCCTCCTCGGGGAGGTCAACGTAGCCTCCGCGGGCCCGCACGCTGACATCTGGGCGCAGGACCTCGACGTGGATCTCGTGGTACTCGGAGTCACCATAGGGTTCGGGGGCTGAGTAGGTCAGCATGTAGTATTGGCGGCCGTCATTCTCGACGGCCCGCAGGACGAGCTCCAAATCGCTCGGCATGACATAGGCCTGGCCGCCTGTCGCATTCGCCGCGTTCTTGAGGGAGTCACCCAGAGCGCTGATCGCCGAGCGCACCTCCCTGCCCTGCAGCGCCTCCATGCCGCCCCCTCGCGTAGCTGTATTCGGGCTATCGGCGGTCCGACCGATCCTCCATCGAGCCCCTGGGGTGGTGGGGTCGATGGCATAGATGCTGACGTTGGCGCTGTTGGCGGCCTGGTGCAACGTCGACTCACGACCGAGAATCCTGTCGTCCGGGACCAGGTTGGCGATGGGGCCGAAGGAATCGGCGCCGGTCAGGGCGGAGTAAGGTCCACCGAAGGTCAACTTTACCCCCGTTGATACCCAGACCAATGCCGTGCGCCCGGAGCGCGCGGACAGGGCATTGCAGAAGGTCGTGAGAAGCTCCATGGTCGCAATACTGCGAAGCATCTCGTCGTGCTCGTATGCCCAGGCCTTCGTTTCCGCGCCGGTGGAGTCACCGCTCGCTTCGTTGATGAAGACGGTCTGCATGGCCGCGTTGAGCTCGAGGAGCCGAGTCTCCAGCGAAGTGTCGAAGGCCGGCATGTCACGCACTTCGTCGGCAACCTGTCGGAGGGTGTCGACCTCGTACGTCAGCGGCGCCAGCTCGTTGAAGCTCCCGGCAGCATCGACCAGGTAGGCGGCGCGCGGCACGTCGAAGCTCTCGGTCGCCTCGAGGATCTCGTTCCAGCCACGGGAGAAGCGCACCCGTGCCTCGCGATCGAGGCCGTAGCCGTCGATCAGGAAGACCAGCGCGCCAAGGTCGCCGGCCCTGGGCCGATCGCCTGGCGCTTCCACACCGCCAGCCCGGATCTCCTCGGGGGAAATGACGGCCGCCGCTGCGACCCCCGCTGCCGTCGGCAAATCGATCACTGTTCCTGCCCCGGAGTCGACAAGTTGGGCGGTCAACACCTGCTGCAGCTCCCCGTCCTCGTACACGAGGAAATCCTCCGGTCGCAGATCCTCGACGAATCGTCCATCGTCATCGGTGACGATGACGTCGACCCGCACGCGTGAGACCAGCGCCTCGAACGTTGGCCGCTGCTGCAGGAACGCGGGGGCCAGGGCCCTGGGCGAAGGTGAGATCGAGATGGGGACCGTTTGGGCTACGGTGTAGACAGACACGAAAGCGCAGAGCAGCACAATGAGGACGGCCGGTCCTCGTAGCCTTGCCGCCCGTAGCG
>CALAKE010000463.1 GCA_937922775.1 uncultured bacterium
GCCGTCCTCATTGACTCCGACGCCGCCTCCGAGGGGGCCGAAGGGGGTCAGGTACTGGAGCCCGGCGCCTCCGCCCCAGCGGATCGAGGTGAGATCGATATCGTCGCGGCTCTGCCAGATGTTGCCGCCGCCGCCGCGAAGGGTCATCTGGAGTACTGGGGTGAACAGAAAGCTGTACCCGGCGCTGAGCGCCAGAGCCTGCCTACCCCAGAACTCCTCGCGATTGTAGCCGGGCATGAGGACCGGCCCGCCGATCATGAAGTACTCGTGGACTGGCAGGTCATCCCACGAGAGCCCGCCCATAAGATCAAAATGCAGGACATTCCGAGCCCCGAGCGGGGCAGCGAGCTCGAATCCCAACTCGGCGCGAAGGTACTCGACGGAAGCCCCGAGCCAAGGAGAGCTCTTCTGAACGTCGAAAGACAGGGCCAAGCCTCGAGTCGGCGCGACCGGATCGTCCAGGCTGCTCCACAGGAACGCGGCGTCGAAGCGCCGCAGCTCGTTGGTTGCGGCGGCGAAGGGAACGCCAGGCCGTTCGCCGATTTCGACGTCTTCGGCCACGTAGTCAAAACGCACGCGGCCCGCCCGGGATATCGGGAGGATTCCGCCCAGTGAGAAACCTCCGCGCAGGAAGCTGGCGCGATTGACAAACTCTCCATCCACGAAGAACCGCGGTTTGTCTTCTCGCACTCCCACGCGGAGCTCGTAGCCGATTCCCGTGGCGAGTAGCCGGTTAGCCGAAAGCCGGACAGCGAAAGCCGAAAGCCGGTCACCACCGAAAGCGTCGACCTGGAATTGCTGCCGGCTTCCCAGGATGTTGTGGAGCTGCCAGCGGGCAAATCCCCAGATGCTGTCATCCTCGTTATAGCCAGCCCCGATCCCGAGGGCGCCACTTTCTTCCTGGACCTCGAGAATGATGATCACACTGCCGTCGCTGCCCGACTCGTAGTCGATCCAAACCAGCTCGAAGAAGCCGGTTGAGTACAGCCGATCGACCCCTTCCAGCGCCCTCTTCAGCGAGAACGAATCGCCGAGATCGAAGCCCATCTCCCGGATGATCCTGCCCTCCGGAATGTTCTCATTCCGTAAGACGCGGATCTCGGAGATCGGTCGTCCCTCGAGGGGCGCACTCCTCGAGAGCGTGCTCTCGACCACGTATTCGTCGACCTCAGTGGAGATTCCCATTTCCGCCATGTGCTCGAGGACTTCAGCGGTGATTTCCGCGGTCGCTTCGTATCCCCAATCGGCCAGCGTTTCCCATTGGGTGTAGTCGGTGTAGTAGTGACCGCGCAGATCCGGCTCGACGAGGAGGTCGGGCTCCTCGCCGTAAACCTCTCCCGCCTGGGCTCGAAGGACGTCGGTGATGCTGTAGGTGACACTGAAGATGTCCCGTGTCAGCGATACATCGACGGGTGGCGAGGCGATATCGACCGCGATCACGATCTGTGCTCCCATTTCGCGGACGACACCAACAGGGAGATTGTCCAGCAGTCCACCGTCGATGAGGAGATGATCGCCGATCGCTACCGGCGGGAAGGCCAGCGGAAACGAGATGCTGGCGCGAACGGCGCGACTCAGGTCACCGCTGGAGAGCACGACCCGGCCGGCGCCGGTCAGGTCGGTGGCTACGGTTCGGTAGGGGATCGGGAGGTTGTCGAAATCTCCTCTCGCGAAGAACCCGGGCTCGGCGAAGAGGCTCATCATCAGCTCGTTGATGCGCTGGTCGGGGAGCATCGCCTGCGGCAGAGCGAGGGACCAGAAATCGAAGGGCAGCTCGACGAGAGGTGGCGTGTCGTAGAGCCGGTGGCGCGGCGGAATCACCGGGCCTTCCATGGGCTTCATGAAGACCTGGTACCAGTCGATATCGGCCGCTAGCTGGCGGATCTCCGGAATTGTATAGCCACCGGCATATAGTGCCCCGATCAGAGAGCCCATGCTGGTTCCGGCAATGCACTCGATCGGGATCCCCGCATCTTCGAGTGCTTGCAGAGCCCCGATGAGGGCGAAGCCGCGGCCGCCGCCGCCGCTCAGGGCGACGCCGACCCGGCACTGGGCTTCGTCCTGGCCGTTTGCAGGATCTCCTGCCGAGAGGACCTTCCGGATCGACTCTCGCTCCGCGATCGCGGAGGGCTCCTGGGCCCCGGCCAGGCCGGGCCAGACAGAGCCCAGCGCCAAGACGGCCAGGAAGAAGACGCGAGCTTCTGTTGAGCGCGTGAGCCTCGCGGCTCTACTCAGCAGCCGATCAGAGGATCTTCTCCGCATAGACGATCCCTTCTTCAGTGTCCCGACGTGTCTCGAAGCCGCGAGACTGGAGCAGATGGATGATGCGGGCGTTGTCCGCCAGCGCTTCGGCAGTGAGGCGTTTCACCCCCCACTCCTCGGCAACCTCCAGGCAGAAATCCGTCAGGAGGCTGCCTGCTCCCTTGTTCTGCATGGGATCGGATACCAGGATCGCATACTCGGCCGCCTCATGATCGGGGTCGGCGACGAGACGCCCGACACCGATGAGCTGCCGCTCGCCGCGATTCTGCACCTCGGCGACGATCGCCATCTCCCGATCGTAGTCGATGAAGCAGTAGCGAGTCGCCATCTGGTGCGTAGTTTCCTTGAAGACAGAGAAGAACCGGTAGCGGATCGAGTCCTTCGAACAGGCGGCCAGCAGGTCGTGCCACATGGGCTCATCCTCGGGCCTGATGGGCCTGAGGGTGACCGCCGAGCCGTCCTTGAGCGTCGCTCGCCGAATGTACTGCTCCGGATAGGGGCGAATCGCCAGGTGGGAGTACTTGGGCACATCTTGCCCGATCAACTCGGTATCGAGGACAACGCGGGCGTCGAGGGCCACGACGTTGTCGCGGTTCACCAGCAAGGGGTTGATGTCGATCTCACTGATGTCCGGGTGCTCCGCGACCAGGTAGGAGAATCGAATGATGGTCTCGATGAGCCGGTCGATATTCACTCCCGGCTTGTCGCGATACCCCTTCAGCAGCTTGCATGACTTCAGTGACTCCAGCATGCGGCGCGCGAGCCGTTCATTGAGCGGCGGCAGGCCGAGGGCGAAGTCCTTGAAGATCTCCGCCGTGACCCCACCCATGCCGACCATGATCACGCTGCCGAACGTGGGGTCCTTCTTTGCTCCCAGGATCAACTCGACGCCATCCTTGGTGGAGATCATCGGCTGTACGCTGACGCCCTCGATGCGGGCATTCGGCTGTCGCGCTCGTGCGCTCGTCACCAGCCGCTCAAAGGTCGATTCAACATGGTCATCGTTGCGGATGTTCAGCGCCACACCACCGATGTCGCTCTTGTGCGTAATCTCCGGCGAGAGAATCTTCATGACCACCGGGTACCCCATGCCGCGGGCCGCAGCGATGGCCTCCTCATCGGTCGCTGCCGGCTGTGAAAGGGCTACGGGAATCTCATAAGCCTCCAAGAGGGCCTTGGAATCGGGCTCTGAGAGAATCTCGGGACCGGCGGCGAGGATGTTGTTGCAGCGTTCGAGGCGTTCCTCGCGGTCACCTGAGAAGGCGACCGGTATGTCGCGCGGCGTCTCGTAGAGAACCTCGAGGTTGCGCGCATAGGAGACCAGGTGCATGAAGGCGCGCACCGCTTGCTCCGGATAGGAATAGGTCGGCACGCCTGCGTGGTTGAGGATCTTGGTTCCCTCACGCGTGCTGGCGCCGCCCATCCAGGCAGCGATGATCGGCTTGTTCGACTTCTGGGCGATCTCAGCGACGTAGCGGGCGCTATCAGTGGGATCGGTCATTGCCTGAGGCGTGAGAATGACCAGCGCGGCATCGACCCCGTCATCGTCCAGGACGATGCGCGTCGCCTTGGCGAACCGTTCCGCCGGAGCATCACCAATCACGTCCACCGGATTGTTGTGCGACCAGGTTGGCGGCAACACTTCGTTGAGCTGCTGAATCGTGGCGTGTGAAAGCTCCGCCAGCGTCCCGTCTCTGGCGATCAGCGTGTCGGTGGCCATGACGCCCGGGCCGCCGGCGTTGGTGACGATTCCCAGCCGAGACGAAGTCGGCGGGCGGTGATGCGACAGCAACGCCGCGGCGTCGAACATGTCGTCGAGCTCGTAGACACGCACGATTCCGCCACGCTGGGAGGCTGCGTCGAATACGGCATCGTCACCCGCCATCGCGCCGGTATGCGAGGCGGCCGCCGCAGCCGATTCAGCAAATCGACCGGCCTTGTAGGCAACGATGGGCTTGGTCCTGGCGAAGGCACGTGCCGCCGACATGAACTCCCGAGCCTCGGTGATCGATTCGATGTACACGATGATCGAATGCGAATCGGTGCTCTCGCCGAAATAATCGATCAAGTCTGCGAAGCTGATGTCGAGCATGTTGCCGATGGAAACGAAATGGGAAAAGCCGACATTCTGCTCCAGCGCCAAATCGAGGACAGCTGTACAGAGAGCCCCTGATTGCGAGATGAAGGCGACTTCTCCGGGTTGGGGCATGGCGCCGGCGAAGCTGGCATTCAGCTTCAGCCCCGGGACGATCACTCCGAGGCAATTGGGGCCGATGATGCGCATACCGTCGAACTCGGCGGCGGCCGCACGGATCTGTTCCTCTCCCTCCTTGCCCTCGTCGTCGACCTCACTGAAGCCCGCGGTGACGATGATCAACCCGAGGATTCCGGCCTCCCCACACTCCCGCACGATCCCGGGAACGGTATGCCCTGGCGTGCAGATTACAGCCAAGTCGGGGGTCTTCGGCAGGCTGTCGATGTCCGGATAGGCCTGTACGCCCTGAACCGATTCACGCTTCGGATTCACGGGATAGACGACGCCCTCGAAGCCCGAGCCGATCAGGTTCCGGAGGACAGTGTGCCCGACCTTTGTGGGGTCTGTGCTGGCGCCGATTACGGCCACTCGTTCAGGCTTGAAGATCTTGTCTAGGTTGCGAATGCTCATCCTCGGGTTCCTTCCTGGATAGCAGGCGGTGGTGGAATTGGGTGGTGTCTAGATACCCCTCCGCCAGGGCCTGCCAAAGGCAAGAACTCAGGATAACGCGGGGGGAGTGCCAGTGCTAACAAATGGCCGGGTCATCTCCCTCGAACCCGTGGAACGGCTGCCCTCGCGCGCCACATGGTTTATGCTTTGCGGCCATGAACACGACGACGCGCAGTGTCTTGATGCTGATCGCTGTCCTGCTGGTCACGGTTCCCGTCTATGGTCAGGAGTTCGAGATCGAGACGCCCGGTGTGGTTCTGACCGGCATCCCCTTCGAAATTCTGGTGCGCAGCACCGACGGCCCGGTGCCAGCTCGTATGACAGCCGGGCTCTCGCTTCGGGTTGGCGCCAACACCCACCCGCTGATCCCCGTCGGGGATGGTGAGTTCGTCGCGGAAGGCGTTGTTGTTCGCGGCACAGGTGTTCAGAGCATCGCCCTGTCGTGGGAGGGAACCGTGCTGGGCGAGGCGTCGAGTCGTGCCGTGCCCGGCTGGCTTTCCATTGTCCCGCCTTTTCTGGCGATCGTCGTGGCACTGATCTTCAGAAACGTGATTCCGGCCCTCTTTCTCGGCATCTGGGTCGGTTCATGGACCATTGCGGGGCTCTCGTTGGCTGGCTTCTGGCGCGGGCTCCTCGAGAGCTTCCAGGTCTATGTTCTAGGAGCCCTATCGGATCCCGATCGTGCCTCCATCATTCTCTTTTCTTTCATGATCGGGGGGATGGTAGGGATCATTTCCAAGAACGGCGGCATGCAGGGGGTGGTCAACCTCATCACTCCCTGGGCAAGCTCGCCCAAAAGGGGCCAGGTGGCCACCGGCGCTCTGGGCCTCATCATCTTCTTCGATGACTATGCCAACACGCTGGTTGTCGGCAACACGATGCGCAAGGTCACCGACAGACTGCGCATCTCGAGAGAGAAACTCGCCTACATCGTCGACTCGACCGCAGCCCCTGTGACGTGCGTGGCCTTCGTGACCACCTGGATCGGTTACGAGGTTGGGCTCATCGGCACTGCAGTGGAACAGATCGACGGCTTCTCCGAGGCGGCCTATTCAGTATTTCTGAGCTCCATCCCGTACAACTTCTACCCTTTGCTGGCGATGTTTTTTGTTTTCGTAGTCGCCGTCTCCCAGCGCGACTTCGGCCCCATGTACAAGGCCGAGGTGAGAGCGAGAACCAAGGGGCAGGTACTTTCGCCTGATGCGGACGTGGATGAAGCCGCTGTCAGCGGGAAAGAACTGAGGCCACCGCAGGACAAGCCGCACCGCTCCTTGAACGCGATCATCCCCGTGGGCGTGCTGATCTTCGCGGTGCTCGGCGGGCTCTACGCCACCGGGGAGGGCGATTCGCTGCGTGACATCATCGGCAGCGCTGACTCGTACAGAGCATTGATGTGGGCGTCGCTCCTGGGTGCTCTCTGCGCGGCCCTCCTGTCGATCGTCCAGCGCGTCCTCACCTTGCACGAGACCGTCGAGGCCTGGTACGCGGGCCTGAAGTCGATGTTGTTCGCCATGATCATCCTGATCTTGGCCTGGTCGTTGTCCTCGGTGACGGAGGTCCTGCACACGGCGGATTTTCTGGTCTCGATTCTCGGCGAAGCGTTGAATCCCGGAGTCGTGCCGGCGTTGGTCTTCGTGTTGTCAGCGGCGACGGCTTTTGCC
>CALAKE010000464.1 GCA_937922775.1 uncultured bacterium
CAATCCGATGATCGGCATGCCGAGGTTGTTCATTAGATCCTCGCGCCAAAGCGGGCTCTCACCCGTGCTGAGTACACGCGAGTAGAAGCGCACTTCACGTTCGTGTTCGGGAACGGCGATGTCGGCGCTGAGGACTCCGCCTACGCGTGGAGCAAAGGGGTCACTCATGGTTTGCGTCCTAATGAAATTGCGTTGGAGTGAAAGGGTCATTGGCCAGATATCGTACTTCAATGAGCATCGCGGCGACGATTGTCGATGCAGGGGTGGAGACCTTCTCGAGGAATCGTGCCGGGTGAGGTCACACTTTGTGTCGGTTGATCCGGGGTCGGCCTAACGGTTCGGCAATAAGCTGCAGGCCATGCGATTGGCGCTGCCAACCGATTCACTCAGGAGATGCTGGCGGCGCTCATCGCGTCTACGGACTGGCAGCTTCATTGCCTTGTTATGCGACAATCATTCGCGTATCAAATCTGCCAAAGCCCGGATTCAATCCCACCGTGAATGACAATAGCAAACTGACCGTAGCCGACGATTTCCGTTGGTGTCATCGCGATTTCCGCACCCGCTTCAGCCGCTGCTGAGACTGCCGCGTTGATGTCCTCAACGAGCACGTAGGGACGAACAACAGGTGTCTCGGTATCGCGAAGCGGCGCCCGAATTCCGAGCATTCCGCCGCCATCGAGGGCGGCAGTGCGAGCGCCGCCCAGGTTTTGGTTGGCATCACCGAACGTGACGTCGTACATCACCGAATAGAGGGCGCATGCAGCATCAACATCCGGAGTTACAATTTCGAGAAAGTGGATCTTCACGAATCCCCCTTCGTGAGTAAGTTGTTCGTCTCCCGTTGATTCAGTTGTGAGGTCGTCACCAGCATCGCGTCGGCTGCCCTGCGGAGACGGTGTACAGCCAAGATTCAACATGGCCGCAACCGGAATCATCATTGAAGCTGTTCCTATACGTAGAGCGGTTCGTCGGTCCATTTTGGACATCTCTCTTTCGCCTAACATCTTATTGAGCTGCGAATACTGGGCAGACCTATCCCCTTAGGCTTGCAGGATATAGTGCAGAGTGTGGCGCAGCTCGAAGTCTCTTTCCGGTCCCCAGAGTCCGAGTTGCTACACTTGAACGGCTCAACTCAAGGGGCGATATCGAGCGAGGCGGGATTGTATATGGTCAATATCAAGCGACAACCTTCGCTCGATATGATCTAGGCGCCGAGTTTCAGATGGAGTCGACGGGGCTTCGGACCCCGACGCCCTGACGAAGAACGTGCGTGTAGATCATGGTGGTCTTCAGGTGCCTGTGGCCGAGCAGCTCTTGCATAGCTCGGACGTCGTAGCCGCCCTCGAGTAGCTGGGTGGTAGTTGAACCTCGGCACTACAGGCTGTCGAGAGCGCGAGCAAGGGCCTCGAGGCCGCCGGCGAGGATGTCTGCCGGGCCGCCGAAGGCGATGCGGAAGTGGCCCGGGGACTGGAAGAAGCGGCCAGGGACGAGGCCCGTTTTGTACTTGTGCAGCATCATGTCGACGAAGGGGCCTGTGTCGTCGATCCCGCGGATACGGGGGAACGCGACGGTGCCGCCTGCCGGGGGGATCCATTCGAGCTCGGGGTGGGACTGTCCGAACTCCAGGAGAGCGGCGAGGTTGGGCTCGAGGATCGAGCGTGCCCGGGCGGTGAAGTGGTCCAGGCTCTGGAAGGCGAGCGTGGCCAGCCGATCTGAAGGGTAAGAGCCGACTGCATCGACGACGTCACGGGCACGGCGAATGGCCTCGGCCACATCGGGCGCGGCGATGACCCAACCGGCCCGCAGGCCAGCCAGGCCGTAAGACTTCGTCAAGCTGCTGGTGGAGATGAAGACGTCCGAGATGCTGGCGGCGAGCGGCGGGCGGTTGGCGTAAACGCTGTCGAGATAGACCTCGTCAACAAGCACGCGGACGCCGGTCGCCTCGGCTACCTCGGCGACCGTGCGCAGCTCCTGTTCGCTGGCCAGCACACCGCTCGGGTTATGCGGGCTGGTGATGATGATCAGGCGGGTGCGCGGGGTGATGGCGGCGCGGATCGCGTCGGGGTCGAGGGCGTAGCCATCCTCGAAGCGGCGCTCGAAACGGGTGACCGTGGCCCCCACCAGGCGCGGCGCTCCGAGCAAGGGATCGTAGGCCGGGAGCTCGATGAGAACCTCGTCGCCCGGCCGCAGCAGGGCGGCACAGGTGAGGAAGTTGGCGCCCGAGGTTCCGCCTGCCGTGGCTACCCGCTCGGGGGACGTGCCGTATTGGGCGGCGATCGCCTCGACCAGCGGCTGGTAGCCGTTGTCGTTCGGCCCGGTCAGGTCCAGGACCTCCGCCGCTCCCGGCAGCTCATCGAGGGCGCACGGCAGGAGGTTGCTGCCCGAGAGGTCCCACTTCGGCCGGTGGTGGGTCTTGGCCCACTCCATGTACGGAGCCCAGTTCGAATCGGGAATCGAAGGTGTGCCGCCTCGCGTGTCACTCATTGAATCTCGATCTCCTGATCTGCCTAGGATTCCGATGCCCCATGTCTAGGATTCCGATGCTCCACCTCTACGATTCCGAGGCACCGCCGCGGCGCCGGTTCCAGTAGGAATACACCGGCACGCCGACCGCCAGCAGCAACAAGCCGAGGCCCGAGCGAACCGGGTTGCTCCACAGCACGCTGAAGACGACGAAGGTGGCCGCGACGACAAACAGAGCGGGAATGAACGGATAGCCCGGCGAGCTGAATGTTCCTTCCGGCCTCCCCTCGAGCGGATGGGTGCGGCGAAAGATGAAAAGGCTCGCCCCGGCCAGCGCAAAAAAGAGCTGGTCGGCAAAGATGACGTAGTCGACGAGTTGGGCGTAGGTGCCTGTGAGTACCATCAGAATGGCCCAGGTCGACTGGATGACGATGGCCAGTGACGGCGTCCGGTAGCGCGGGTGCAAACGGGCGACGCTGCTGAAAAAGACCTTGTCAGCGGCCATCGCGTAGTAGACGCGGGTCGGCGCTAGCACCGTCAGATTGAGAAACCCGAAGGTGGAAACCGCGATCGCCGCGGTAATGAACGTTTCGCCTCCGGCGCCCATCACGAAGCGTGACGCATCGGCGGCCGGCGTCATGGTGGACGCCAATCCGTGGTGCCCGAGCGCGCGCAGGTAGACGTAGTTGACCGATACGTAGACGACCACGACCATCGCCGTGCCGGCGACGATGCTCAGCGGCAAGTTGCGCTTCGCATTCTTGATTTCCTCGGCCACGAAGTTGGCGTTCTGCCAGCCGCCGTATGAAAACATCACGGCGATCAGGGCCGCTCCAAAGGCCAAGAATACCGTCGGAAGAGAAGGTGACTCGGCCGCGGCCTCTACGGGAGCGGGTGTTGCGGTATCAGAGCCCGGCAGTAGCAGCAGTCCCGCAATGATCAGCACCAGGAGAGCCGCCGTCTTGAGCACGACAAAGACGTTCAGTACTCTGCTGCCCGGTTTAATTCCGAGATAGTTGACGACCGTAACAATAACGATGGCGACGATCGCCAGGTGCATCGCGTAGGTCTCGGGGCGGCCGACCAGGCGCAAGGCGTACTGGGCGAAGGTGATGGCCACGGCGGCGATGGCGCCCGTCTCGATCATCAGCAAGAGCGCCCAGCCGTAGAGGAAGCCGGCGAGCGGGTGATACGCGTCGCGCAAGTAGGCATAGTGGCCGCCCACCTTCGGGAACATCGAGCCGAGCTCCGCGAAGGTGAAGGCGCCGGCCATGGCGATGACACCGCCGGCGATCCAGGCGCCGAGCACCCAAGGCCCCGTAGGGAGGCGCTGCGCCACGATGTAGGGGTTGATGAAGATGCCGGCGCCGATGATGCCGCCGACGACGACCATGGTGGCGTCGAAGGGGCCGAGTGCTCGCTTGAAGCTCATTGATGGCTCCAGTTCGTGCGTGTTCGCCGGTCGCTCACCGTCACGTCTCTACGTCCGGGGCTCCTGATCGCTTCTGCTCGTTCAAGATCTCGTCGACCACTCTTCTCATCTCGTCGGTGTGTGTGCCCTCCCAATAGATCCGCTCGCAGCCGTGGCAGCGCCAGAGCTCCTTCTGAGCTTGCAGTACGCGTGATGGTACCCGCCCGAGGGCCTGCTGAGGCTCCTTCTCCGACTCCTGCTCGGCCGCCGACTGTTGCTCCGCTGCCGACTCCCGCTCCAACTCCCGCACACCCGCTGCGGACGTTCGCGTCAGCAGCGTATTGCAGCGGCTGCACCGAGTGAACGGCTTCGCGGCCTCGGCAAGCTTGAACTCAGCGACGACTTCGCGCAACTGTGCCAGGGGGGTCTTGGCCGCGACCAGACGGATTCCCAGGATCCTCCACTCCTCGGGCAAGGAGACATCGCGAGTCAGGATCACGCGTCGTTCTTCGAGGGCGCGGTGCACGAGTCGCCCGTCGGGGATCTCGGCCTCGTGGGCGCAGTCGAATCCCAGGATCCTGAGCCAGTGCGCCAAGCGGGCGAGCATGGTGTCGGCGATAAAGAGCGGCCCCCCTTCGTCACCGAGCTCGCGTACCCGGGGCTCGAGGCCGACGCGCTCGCCGCACGTGCAGTGAATGGTGCGGCCGAACTCGAAGAGGGTGACGTCGTACTGGCGACCACAGCGGGAACAGGGGACTCCCATTTCGAGGCCTCCTTGAGCCAGCCGTCCCAGCTCTAGTTGCTCAATGTCCTATCTCTCGAGAACGCGGCAGTCTGCGTGGACTGACCCAAATTTCCGGCAAATGACGTTGTCGAGCACTCTAGCCTCGCACCGATCGAGATCGGCTGGCAAGGATGCGGTTGGTGCCTTGTCTTCCAGAGCGCTGGTGGGAGACTCCGCGCCGGGCCTGATGTAAACTTCTAGGGCCATTCCGAGGGGGAGGTACTCGGATTCTTGGCCACTGTACGTGGCTGCTTAGATATCTCATGGGGACCCGATAGCACTAGGGGCGATGAGGGAACCTCGCTAAAGAACCGTTGCGCTTTGCCGGCGAGTCAGTGGCCGGTTAGACGGCGGGCAGGAAGGTGGCAATGAGGACTGTAACCTTGCTCCTGGTGACGTTGGTTGCGTTGACACAGGTGGGGACCGCGCCGGCCCGGGCATCCACCCAACCGTTGGTTGCTCCGAATTCGGATCGCCCCGGCCCGATCGCTGGCGCCGTGTCGGAGCCAGGGCTTGCGGGAGGCCCTGCAGAGCGGCCCCTGCCTTTCCGAGCTGCCGTAGAAGAGATCAAGAAGCTCGTCGGCAACGATTCCGCGGTCAAGGATCAATTCGGCCACGGTGTGGCGATTTCCGGGGACACGGTCGTGATCGGAGCCATGATGGACGACGACGCTTGGCTCCAAAACTCGAGGTGCCAGTCAGGGTCGGCCTATATCTTCGAGCGCA
>CALAKE010000465.1 GCA_937922775.1 uncultured bacterium
TATTCGATTCAGGTAGCATGCCGTGAAGAGCTCCGTATTCGAGTGTCTTCGCCGGCTCCCCGTTGCCGCGAAGGCCGCCCCCGCGCAACGGAGGATACCGACGTGTATAGTCGCCGCCATTTCTTAGGTGCGATTGGAGTCCCTGCGGTTGGTGCATTCGCCGCACCGACGCTCGATCCGAGCAAGTTCACCCGCGCACTCGAGGCCGCTGCATCGGTCGAAGCCAGTGGCCGATCGCCCCAGGAAGTCGCCTCCGATGAGGGTTTCTGGTTTGCGGTCCAGCAGGCGTACAGCTCCGACCGCTCCGTGGTGAACCTGAACTACGGTGGTGTGGGCGCTTCTCCGGTCTCCGTCCAAGACGCGATGAAGCGCTACCAGGACTACTCCAACACCGCGCCGGTATATGCGATGTGGCGGATCTTGGAGCCACAGCGTGAAGGAGTACGCCAGAAGATGGCTCGGTTCTTCGGATGTGATCCCGAAGAGATGGCATTCACGCGCAACGCCTCGGAGAGCCTGCAAACTTGCCAGTTCGGCATCGACCTGGAGCCCGGCGACGAAATTCTGACCACGACGCAGGATTACGGCCGCATGATCACGACGTTCAAGCAGATGGAGCGCCGGAATGGTGTCGTGCTACGACAGTTCTCGATACCAATCCCTGCGGAGGACGATGATGCGATCGTGGCTCTTTTCGAGCAGCACATCACGCCTCGCACGCGCATGATTCTGATGTGCCACATGATCAATATCACCGGCCAGATCCTGCCCGTGAAGGGCGTGGTGCAGATGGCCCGCAAGCGTGACATCCCCGTGATCGTGGATGGAGCTCACACCTTCGCTCATTTCGTCTTCAAGCATGAGGACCTCGATTGCGACTACTTCGGTACCAGCCTGCACAAATGGCTAAACGCTCCGCACGGTACCGGGCTGCTCTACGTGCGTAAGGAGAAGATCGGCGAGACGTGGCCGCTCATGGCCGCCGCCGAGCGCCAAGACAACGACATACGCAAGTTCGAGGAGATCGGCACGCACCCCGCAGCACCCTACCTCGCCATCGGCGATGCACTGACCTTTCATCTGGGTGTAGGGCCCGCACGCAAAGAGGCACGCATGCGCTATCTGCGCGACTACTGGGCCAAGCAGCTCATCGACAACGATCGCATACGCTTGCACACGAGTCTCAAGCCGAAGTTCGCCTGCGGCCTTGCCGTAGTCCAGATTGAGGGAATCGACAGCGGTGACCTCGGCAACCACATGTGGAGAAACCACAAGATCATCGTCACTCCCATCAAACATCCCGAGTTCGAGGGAATCCGCGTCACGCCCAACATCAGCTCGAGCCTGATGGAGCTCGACCGCTTCGTCGCGGCCATGCAAGACGTCCTCAAGAACGGCGTGAAGATTACCTGAGAAAGGAATGTCGAGAATGCTCCTCCACAAGACCTCCCACCCGCGAGGCTCACTGCCGTTGTTGTGCCTGGTTGTCGTCTTCGCTGCCATGCCCCTGGCGGCGGCGCCCCAGTCGCCGGAACCCGAGAACGTCACCACGCCGTTGGAGCAGTTCGGTCACAACATCGGCGATGACTACTTCCTGGCCAACTATCAGCAGCTGTCGGACTATTGGGCGACGCTGGCAGATGAGTCCGACCGGATGATCGTGGAGGATGTCGGCACTACGGCCGAGGGCAGGACGATGATCATGGCAACGATCACGTCACCCGAGAACCACCGCAATCTGCCTCGCTACAAGGAGATTGCCCGTCGACTGGCGCTCGCTGAGGGAGTGAGCGAGGCGGAGGCTCGCGACATGGCCAGGGAAGGCAAGGCGATCGTGTGGATCGATGGGGGCCTGCACGCGACCGAGGTATTGGGTGCGCAGCAGATCGTCGAGATGGTTTTCCAGATGGTGAGCCGCAATGACGAGGAAACGCTACGTTTCCTCGACGATGTCATCGTGCTGGCCACCTGCGTGAATCCCGACGGCATGGACTACGTCTCAAATTGGTACATGCGCAACCCTGAGCCCACGGAGCGCTCGACTCGTGGCCTGCCACGCCTCTACCACAAGTACGTCGGGCACGATAACAACCGCGACTTCTACATGTCGGCAATGCCGGAGACCGAGATCATCAACCGTCTCCTGTATCGCGAGTGGTTTCCCCAGATCGTCTACAACCATCACCAGACGGGCCCCGCCGGCACGGTCATGTTCGCGCCACCGTTTCGTGGCCCCTTCAACTACAACATCGACCCCCTTCTGATTCTCGGAATCGACACGGTCGGCACCGCCATGCACAGCCGCTTCGTGCGCGAGGACAAGCCGGGCACGACGATGAGATTCGGAGCCAGCTATTCGACCTGGTGGAACGGAGGCCTCCGCACAACTCCGTACTGGCACAACATGATCGGCCTGCTCACCGAGACCATCGGTAGCCCCACTCCGATGGAGATTCCCTTCATATTGCGCCGGCAGCTGCCAAGCAATGATCTGCCCCACCCCCTCGCGCCGCAGATCTGGCACTTCCGCCAGTCGATCGATTACGAGATCACGGCCAACCGCGCCGTACTCGATATCGCCTCACGTCTCAGGGAGGATTTCCTCTTCAATGTCTGGCGCATGGGCAAGAACTCGATCGAGCGCGGCAGCACGGACACATGGACTCGATCTCCCGAGCGCATCGCAGCTGTCGAAGCCGCAATGGCGTCGCGGGGACAGACGGCACAGCAGACCCAGTCACCGGGCGAGTTTCGCGGCGGCACCCGGGTGCCGGTGGAGCTCTATGAAGAGGCTCTCCGCGCCCCAGAAGCGCGTGATCCGCGCGGCTACATCATTCCTGTCGACCAGCCCGATTTCCTCACAGCCACCAAGTTCGTCAACACGCTCATGAAGAACGGCGTCGCCGTCCATCGGGCAACAACTGACTTCACGGTAGCCGAGAAGAGGTACCCCGCTGGATCCTATGTCGTCCTGACGGCGCAGGCATTTCGCCCTCACGTCATCGACATGTTCGAGCCTCAGGTGCACCCCGATGACATCCCCTACCCTGGGGGCGCCCCAACTCCACCGTACGACGTGGCCGGCTGGACACTGGCGTTCCAGATGGGTGTCGAGTTCGATCGGATACTCGATGGTTTCGACGGCCCCTTCGAGAAGCTACCCGAT
>CALAKE010000466.1 GCA_937922775.1 uncultured bacterium
GGGGTGGGCGGTGGCCCTCGAGGAGCTGTTGATGCAGGCGGGGGTTCTCGACGACCACCCCCGCAGGAGCCGCGAGATGGAGTACCTGATGAACGCCTCACACATGAGCCTGGCGATCCCCGACATGAAAATGCACTCCAACGACATCAACCTCGAGGAGGCGCGACATCTCTGCGCCGAGATCATGCCACGCGGCTGGACGCGACCCGAAGAGGACATGGTCTGGTTCGAGATGCAGTCCAACATCCGCAATCCGGGCGGCTTCCACAGCAATGTGGTCACCGGCAAGGCTTACTTCATGAAGCTGTTTCGCGAGCGCGCCCAGGAGCTCGGCGACGACTTCGTGTTGCGTGATTTCATCGATGAGTTCCTTGCCTCCGGCATCATCCCACTGTCACTCATTCGATGGGAGATGACGGGAGACAACAGCGAGATCAGGATGTTGACCGAAGCTCGCTGAGCGAGCAGGAGGCGGACAGACATCGGTCCAGGTCAGCGAGCCTCTCGGTGCGTCCCACGAGGAAGTGGAGACCGAGGAGGTGCGCGGCTCCAGGCACGGGCGTGGAACTGCAG
Organism: uncultured bacterium; assembly: GCA_937922775.1. GTDB lineage: Bacteria > Acidobacteriota > UBA890 > UBA890 > UBA890 > CALAKE01. Next base: position 574 of record CALAKE010000466.1, read on the forward strand.
CTCGTACAGGCCGTTCCTGCGTCCGTCGGGCCTCTTGCGATTCCATATCGAACGGAGGCCGTGTGTGACACCCACCAGAATCTCATACTCGTGGGGAATGCCGAGCCTCAGAAGGTGTTCGTGCATCTCTGGAGTGGCTGTTCGCGCCTGTTCGACAACGTAACTGTCGTGGGTGCCGATGACCATTCGGATCGGAATGCCGCTCCCGAGCACGCGCTCCCGGTTTCTAGTGGCATCCCTCTTGCGATCCGACAAGGCGTAGTCGCTGACGAAGGCGTTAGCCACGGCTGAGGCGAACTTGTCCGGGTGATTCATGGCAAAGAAGAGTGCCCCCGTGGCTCCCCGGGAGTGTCCGTGGACGGAAACCGTCCCCGGGTCCACGCCGGCACGGAAAGCCTCCCTGGCGTAGGCTCTCAGCTCGCCCGGCTCCTCCCGGGTAAGCATGCGCTCGTTGGCACGGCGATACCACTGGACGGTCGACCTTCTATCCGCACCCCGGGGCGCGATGAGCACAAAGGCTGGCACCTCGCCGCTCTCGATCCACTCGTTCATCTGCCGGGTCCCAACGCTCTGAGTGAAACTGTGCTCGTCGCCGTGTTGTCCGTGGAGAAAGAGAATCAGTGGATAGGTCTCGGTTCCCTCCGGCGTCCACCCCGGAGGGAGATAGACGTTGAAGTACACACGTCCGCGTGCCTCGCTCTGGAAGACCGTGCGGGTGGAGCGCCCGGCTCGAACGGGGACGTCCAGCACGTCGTCGTCGGCTGGATCTGTGTTGCTGCCCCAGCTGGAACACCCGCTTGATATGAAGGCGAGGGTAAGGACAAGGAGTGTGAATCGCCGCATCGTCCCCTACCTGAATGCCAGGCACATGCAAATGAACAGAAGGGCCATGCCCGCAACAGCCGCAGCGGCGGACTTGTTGACCAGGAAGCGGCTGATCAGGTAGCTGCCAGCGAGGGCCAAAATAGAGACGGAGGCGAGCTTGAACAAGGACGGCACAGGCCAGGAAAGGACGAGCAAATGAAGGACGACCAGAAGTGTCATGTGGATCAGGTAGATGTTGTAAGAGTTCGAGCAGAGCTCGCGCCAAATCGTTGTTTCGCGGTCGATGCGACGGTAGAAGAGAGTCAGAAGCCCGAGGGAAACGGACACCGTGAGGAAGAGCCGTAGCAACCTCGACGCGATCACGAGAGTTGCGGAAGCATCAGGGGCACCAACTGTCATGAGCACGGTCGTGAAGTACACAGCCGTGATGAACGCCGCGGAAGTGAGCCAGACACCTGGGCTTGCGACGTCCAAGATCTCAGGCAGGAGCTTCCTCCGTCCGATATGTGCCCCCGCCAGGAAGAACCCGAGATAGATTGGAACCTTGGTTGGTTGAACCTGCCACAGGCCCCCGAGCGTCAGCCAGTCATTGGCCGGGAGAAGGTGGCAGAGCGTCGCATATACAAGCCCGATCGCCAGGGTGAAGGCGGCGATCCGCCCGATCCAGACCAGCCGCGAGCGTGGACGGCGGGCAGTGTTGGTCGGGCACGCGCTGGATCTCCTTGTCTGCATTCGTGCATGCACGGAAAACCCTGCGAAGAAGACAAACAGGAGCATCAGGAACCAATACTGGTTGACGACGATCTCCGTGCTGGTATCCGGACTACCGCTGAGGATCTTCGTGCCCCCCGCGAGGAAGTCGAGCCAGAAGTTCAAGAACCCCGGGGGCTCTTCGCCGCTGCCCGCAGCCCTCAGTGACTGCCGGATGAACGGCATGATCGGGCTGAGGAAGAGAGTGCAAAGGAAGAACGGCACAACCAGGCGCCTCACCTTCCCGGCCACGAAGCGGGCTAAACCCTTCCGGTCGTAGGAGGACCAAGCGAGCAGTCCGGCGATCAAGAAAAGGCTCGACATCATGACCGCGTCAAGAAAGACGATGAAGTAGAACGAGAAGCCGAGCGGCGGGGGATCAACTACATACCACCAAGGACAAACCTGCGTGTACGGCAGGATGGCGTGGAAAAGGACCACGAAAACGATGACGGTCGAACGGATATTGTCGAGAAAATAAGCTCGTGAGTCGCTGTGGGGCATCTCCGTCATGGGTTCCCCAAGAGTACCGACGCAATCCTCCTTCGTCGCCAATATCTTGAACCAGCGGCCCGCACCGCACCAGTAGAAATAGGAGTTCATAGGTTCAAATCGTGCTGCGCCCACTCATCTGTTTCTCCTCTCCCGTTGTTCCCCTCCCGTTCGTGCAGTAGGTTCCAAATTCAGATTCTAAAACCTGAATTCTGTCGCCCCAGGCAGCGGCGATATCTGCTGTTGACCTGGACGGGGTACCGGCGGATCGTGGAGGCGAGCGCGGGTCTTGTGGAATAGCGACGGCCCGGCGGGATCTTCTGGGTGAGCCATGGCCGATCATTCTGACGACAGTCCAGCGGGTGCGACATGCTGGTGGACGCGGACGGGACCCGCGTCGGTCATCCTTCTTCTTCTTTCGTTCCTATACAACGGCTACTACCTGTTCGGCGGCTTCCCTTCCGACGACGCGGTCTTCCTGAGCCTTACGAAACGGGACCCATTGCCGTACTCGCGATGGCTCGGCATGTGGGCGGCCGATATGGGGGAGATTCTCGACGGTCTCTGGTACTTCGACGGGACCGGGCTCAAGGCTTTCTTCCGCCCCTTGCCGAGCATCATTTTCGAGGGTTCGGTGCGACTGCTGGGCGAGTGGGCACTGCCGCTGCACATGTTTTCCATCGTCATACACGGCTTGGTGGCGGTGGCGCTTTTTCTTCTCGTCCGCAAGCTCACCTGCAGGCCAGGGCTCGGTATTCTCGCCGGCGTCTTCTTCCTGTCGTTCGAGGACCACTCAATGGGCCTCGGCATCATCACCATGGCGACCGACGCTGTTTGCGTGTTGTTCGTCGTGGCCGCCCTAATCGCCCACGTCACGTGGCTAAACAAGCGGAAGCCGTGGCATCTTGTGATCGCTTTGGCCGCGTTGTGGCCCGCA
>CALAKE010000467.1 GCA_937922775.1 uncultured bacterium
TAGATGCCCGTCGGCGAGCTCGAATTGGTGAGGTTGAAAACATCCATGAACACCTGGAATCGGCCACTGTTGCCGACCTCGAAGTCCTTCTGAGCCCTCAGGTCGATCCGTGTCAGCGCATCTCGCGTGCGGTTGCCTCGAGGCTCAACGCGAATGGTCTGATTGAGCGGGTCGTTGAGGTCGAAGGGGAGGCGAGCGAACCACCGTTCTGGCGTCCATGGTCGTCCGGACATCTGGTTCCAATACGCGCTCCCCAGGATACCCCAGGGGAATTGGTAGCTGCCGAGGATCTTGAACTGCCACTTGCGGTTGTACGTCAACGGACCGTCAGAATACGGATGGCCGTTGTAGTTCGGGTTCGTCGCCTCGCTTTCCGTCACCCCCCAGCCCCACGCGACACTGGCGTTGTTCTCGATGTTGCCGCGTGAGTTCTGGTAGGTGAGCGATGTCATGAAGCTGAAATCCCTCGACCATCGCTTCTCCAGCGATATGACGGCCAGGTCGTGGTCGCGGTAGTAGTAGTCGTCGTTGCCGACGTACCACTCCGATTCCAGGTCGTCGGTTCTGATATACAGCGTCTGAGTCGTCCCTACGTCTGGATCTGTGTACTCGACGGGCTCGTAGGTGTGCGGGGTCCGGTCGAGGTTGGTGATCATGTTTCTGTCTTTTTTGCGAATGTAATCGAATCCGAGCACCCAGTCCGGAGCGAGCGCCGCCTCGAAGCCGACGTTCAATGCGTCGGTGTGGGGTCCCTCCAAATCCTCCTGGATGTCGTAGTCCGTCGCCGCGTAGGAGAAGACAAGGTTCTCCGGCAAGAACGCGATCGACTCCCAGTACTCGGCGTCGATGTTGTCCGGGTCCCAGGGAACGTCGGTGTAGGTGATGAAGTAGTCAGCAGCGTCGTAGGCGACTCCGACAGGACCCACGATCCCGTAGGTCATCCCCTTCTCGAAGTACCGCCCCCAACTACCGTGAGCCACATACTCACCGGTTCCCGTGAGGTCGTAGGTTGCGCCAAGCCGGGGGGCGAGATAGTTGAAATCGGCGAGTTGTTTGGGATCGGCGCCAGGTCCCTCCCAGACATCGTGTACTCCGATACCATCGTAGCGCAGCCCTAGGTTGAGGTTGAGGCGCTCACCGATGCTGATGTCGTCCTGCACGTACGCCGAGAATCTTGTCACCTTTGCGTCGATGTGGGAGTCGTACGTGTATCCGTAGACGTACGTGTATCCGTAGTACGGATACATCCCGATCCATCCCTCGCCCGTATACCCGGCTCCGTAAAACGACCACGTGTTCTCGTATTCGGCCCCGAACTTGAGGCTGTGTGAAGCATTGAGGAAATCGTCTGCGTAGTGTGTTACCGATGCGTTGACCTCATGGCGACCGTTGTTCTCGTCGACGAGCCAGCCGCTGGTCTGGTAGTCGATACTTGTGATGTAGTCATAGATTGGCGAGACGTCGCAGCAGACCTTCGGTATCTGAATGTTCTCGGCCTGGTAGCCGGCATAACGAAAATCGATATAGGTGTTGTCACCGGCCATCGCCTGCCACGACGCCAGCCAGGAGTCGCTTCCGAAGTTGATTCCGTAGCCGATCTCCGGCCCCGTACCGGGCCCCTGCCCGAGTCCGCGGTCCTTCGACGGATCGCTGTTGTACATGAAGCCGACCGTGTTGTTGTTGTTGACCAACCAGTCGATCCGGGCGTGAATGCGGTGACGATTCGTCTCTTCCAAGGACAGCCCAGCAGTGTCGACGCCCGTGTCGAGGGGGTCCGGATCCCAGGGCTGGCGAGACTCCGTCCGGTAGCTGTAGGCACCGAAGAACATCAGCTTCTCTCGAATGATCGGACCGCCTAGCGTAGCGGAGACGTCGTGATCGTATTCGAACTCCCCCTTCTTGTATTCCGGAACGTCCATGTAGTTATCGCTCCGCAGAGCGCCGTTCTGGAAGTAGTAGCCGGCGGTGCCGTGGAAGACGTTGGTGCCTCCCTTGGTCACCACGTTGATGGCCGCACCTGTGAAGTTGCCGTATTCGGCCGAGGCACCGATACCCACCACCTGCACCTCGTCGATGGTGTCGATGCCCGGATTTACCCAGGTGTTGCCCCAATCGGGCTCGGTGACGTCAACACCGTTGAGCTTGTAAGCGTTGGTGGCCGATCCACGTCGATAGCGCCCTTCCGCATTGCCGCCGGCGCCATAAGCACCACGATCAGCGAATCCCGGGGTGAACTCACTGACAACGATGAACTCCCTGGCAATCGGGAGCTCTGTAAACAGCTCCTCGCTGAACGAGTTCGTGACCTCCGCACTCTGGACATCGATCATCGGCGACTGCGCTGAGACCGTGATTTCAGCTTCGACCCCGCCTATCTGCAGTGTCGCGTCCACGCTTGCGGTCGCGCCGACATTGACCGCGACCTCGTACTGTATCGAGCTGAAGCCTGCGAGGCTGAGCGTCACCGTGTAGGTGCCGGGACGGAGATTGCGGAACCGGAACACACCTGATTCGTTGCTGTACGCGGTCTGGGAAGCCTGGATCAGCTCCTCGCCCTCGATAGTGGCGGCGACGCCCGGCAGCACGCCGCCGTCTGCGTCTCTGACCGTGCCGGAGACCTCCCCGACCGAGGCGGCTCCCTGGGCCAAAGCATGAGCAGGCACCAGCAGGAGCGAACTCAGGAAGAACAGAGTGAAAGCAAAGAAGAGTGCTGCCCGGGCTCTCGACATGTGTCGCTCCTCGATATGCGGTGCCACACGCCAGATCCGGGAGCATCGATCGCGGCGTGCCCTCCCGCAGGTTGCACGACCCCCTCGATCGGGCGATCTTAACCAGATCCCTCACTCCGATTCAAGGGGTGGTCGGGGAGAGTTCGGATACGATTGGCCCCGGCCTTGAAGCCTGCCGCCCTCTGACCAGACGAACCCGAGCTCAATACTGTGAGGCAATTCGCTTCGTTGAGGGCTCACGGCGTCCATGGTTGAATGCCGCCAGCTTCTTCCTTCACCCATTCAGCTTGGCCAGACAAGGAGCCAGAGATGACCCGCCTGACCGTGCGCCTCGACCTGATCTGTGCAGTCATTCTCGCTGTTCTCGCCATGAGCCCAGCACAGCCCTCTGCGATCGCGGCGCAGGACGCGCCGGATGTGGGCGCCCGACCGGATCAGGCCACCGGGTCGCCCATGCAAGCCCGGGTCCTGACCATCGACGACCAGTTCCTCATCGAGAGGGTCGGTTCGCCACGGATCAGCCCCGACGGTGAGCGCGTCGCCTACACTGTCGGAACGACCGATTACGACACCAATAGCTCCGAAACTCGGATCTGGGTGATCAGTCGTGATGGCGGCGAGCCAGTGCCGATGACCCGAAAAGGAAGCTCGGCATCCAGCCCGCGATGGAGCCCGGACGGCCGTCGGCTGTCGTTCCTGTCGTCGCGTGATGGCGGCAAGACCCAGGTGTGGGTGCTCGATCTCGCCAATGGTGGCGAGGCGGTGCAGATCACCGATGTCGAAGAGGGTGTCGGCGGCTACGAGTGGGCGCCAGACTGGCAAAGGCTGGTGCTCGTAATGACAGATCCGGCACCGGAGAGAGAATCGGTTGCCAAGACGAAGAGCGGCGATGAGATTCCCGAGCCCTGGGTCATCGACCGCCTGCAATTCAAGCAGGACTACGTCGGGTATCTGGACCGGCGTCGCGATCACCTCTACATCTACGATCTGGACAGCAAGAAGGCCGTTCAGATCACCTCGGGTGACTACGACGATTCGCAGCCCAGGTGGTCACCAGACGGCCAGACGATCGCTTTCGTCAGCAATCGCACCGCCAACCCGGACGACAACTTCGACTCCGATATATGGCTGGTGAACGCCGGCGGTAGGGGTGAGGAGCCGGCGGATCTGAAGCAGGTAACCACAAACCCCGGCCCCGACCGCTCTCCGGCATGGAGCCCGGACGGCACACGCATCGCCTACATCACCGATACCGATCCCGATCACGCGCCGTACGACATCCCCAAGCTGGCCGTGATCGAGCCCGGCGGTCCTGCGATGGTTCTCACCGAGGACCTCGATCGCGGCACGAGCAGCCCGAGGTTCAGCTCTGACGGAAGCTCGATCTACTTCCAGATTACCGACAGCGGCGAGCGTCATCTGGCGCGGGTCCCCACTGCGGGCGGCCCCGTAACGCGCGTCATCGACGGGCCTCGTAGCGTCAACTCCGTGATCATGGCCGACGATGGCACCATCGTCGCGCTCATCAGCGAGCCGCACGAGCCCGGCAATCTCTACCTTCGCGAAGACAGCGGCGATCTGCGCAAGCTTACCCGCAACAATGACGAAATGCTCGCCGGCATCGAGCTGGCCGAGGTCGTGAACGTGCACTTCCCGAGCGCCGACGGAACCGAGATTGAGGGCTTCATCTTCAAGCCGTTCGACTTCCAGGAGGGGGTGCGCTACCCGACCATCCTGCGGATCCACGGCGGTCCGGTATCGCAGTACACCTGGGGCTGGAACTTCGAGGCCCAGCTGTTTGCCGCCAACGGCTACCTGGTGGTGACCACGAACCCGCGCGGCTCGTCGGGCTATGGCAAAGCTTTCCAGATGGGGATCTGGCAATCCTGGGGCGTGAAGGACACCCAGGATGTGATCGCCGGCGTCGACCATGCCATCGACCTCGGCTGGGCCGATGCCGATCGACTGGGCGTCGGCGGATGGTCCTACGGCGGGATCCTCACCAACTACGTCATCACCCAGACGCAGCGCTTCAAGGCGGCCATTGCCGGAGCGTCCGGGGCACACTGGACCAGCAGCTACGGGCACGACCAATACCAGCGCTGGTACCGACTTGAGTTCGGAAACCCTTGGGAGCCCGAAGCGCGGTCGCTATTCGAGGGACTCTCGTCCTACAACGACGTCGACAAGATCACCACTCCGACGATGTGGGTCGGGGGCGAGAAGGACTGGAACGTCCCGATCCACAACTCCGAGCTGATGTACCTGGCCGTCAAGAGCATGGGGAGGGAGGCACTGCTCGTCGTGTACCCGAACATGCACCATGGCATCAGCCTGCCCTACTACCGCAAGGACCTGCATCAGCGCTATCTGGCCTGGTATGACAGGTACCTCAAGCCGGACATGACTTCGACCACCTCGAACCGGAGATGACTTCGACGCGAGAATAGCGACCGCTTCCGTCCACGACCCGAAAAGCTCGTCGATGAGGCCCTACTGCCGACGCTTCGGTACCTGCACCATGGTTGCTCCACTCTCGCCCATCATGCGGTTCAGTTCGGTGACGTCGGAGGCATAGATAGACTCGAGCTGCGCGAACAGCTCCTCGAGCTCGGCGTGAAGCTCTTCATAGCGGAGGTGCTGGCCCGTGGTCGGGCGGTGATTCGAGCCGTCCACTTTTGAGTACAGGTAGGCGACTTTGTTGTCGAAGCCGGGAACGAAGTTCTCGATATCGTCGTACCCCTCGATCTTCGGCTGCCATAGCAACACCTCGAGCTCGTTCAAGCGCTCGATGATTGCATTCCCCGCTGCCTCGATTTCCTGGGCGTCGATGTCGGCCGCTCGCATCCTGTCGATCCTCTCGCGGATCTGATCGCGCACCGACCAAAGCGTACGAATAGCGTCAAAGATCGCCTGTAGGTCGCCGCGCATACGTAGCCCCATTTCCAGACGCTCTTCATGGTGTGCCTGCGGGGTGTCCATGCGCGGATCGCCGACGATCCTAAAGGTCTCTTCCTGACTCCAGTCACCAACCGTCAGCCGCGCCCGGTACTCGCCCGGAACCGCCCTCGGCCCATGAGTGAGCCCGTAGATCACCAGGCCGCCCGGACGGTCGGTCGGTGCGTGACGGGTGTTCCACACAAAGCGATTCATGCCCGCGTCGGCGGTCAGCCGAACCTGGCCACGCGACGCGAAATCGATATCCTCGGGGTTCGGATCCGGGTCACGGTTGCTGTAGAAGGTACGGATGAGATCGCCGCCGGGGCCGAAAATCTCCAGTGTCAGCGAGTCCTGATCGGCGGAGGCGTCGCCGGCTGCCGAGCCCTCGGCGGCGCCTGTCGCCTTCGCAGCAACACCAGCCTCCAACGCGTAGTAGATCTGCACCCCGTCGGGTGGATTCTCGCCGCTTCGGGCCTCTGGTCCCGAACCTCCACTGGTAAACGCCTGCACGGTCTCGCGCGGAGGAAAAATGTAGGCGGATGTCGAGCCGTCGGCAAGCGCTGCTTGCGCCTCACGCGCCCGGTGCAGTGGTGTCACGTCGTCGAGAATGTAGATGCCACGCCCTTGCGTAGAGACCACCAGGTCGTCTCGATTTACCCGCATATCGGTGATCGGGATCGGCGGCAGATTGAGCTGCATCTTCTGCCAGTGCGCGCCGTCGTCGAACGATACGTACAGACCGAACTCGGTACCGGCATAGAGCAGCCCGCGCATTTTCGGATCCTCACGTACGATGCGCACCGGGGTATCGACAGGAATGCCGTTGGTGCCGGTGGTGAGCCGTGTCCATGTGGCGCCGTAGTCGTTGGTGGCGAACACATAGGGCTCCCAGTGATCGAGCATGAAGGCCTTTGCCGGCACAAAGACACGCCCTGGATCATGTGCCGACAGATCAATGTTGTTGATTGTCCCGTAGGCCGGAACTCCCGGCGGGGTGATGTCGCTCCAATTTTCTCCCGCGTCCCGCGAAATCCATACCTTGCCGTCGTCGGTCCCCGCCCACAGCAAGCCCTCCTCGTGAAACGACTCCTCGAACGCGAAGATGGTGTTGTAGACCTCGGCGCCGGTGTTCTCCCGCGTGATCGGCGCGCCGGAGTAGTCCTGGGTCTCGGGATCGTCGGTGGTCAGGTCGGGACTGATTACCTCCCAGCTATGGCCGCCATCGCGCGTCCGCACGACCTTCTGGGCCGCGTGGTAGACGGTTGAAGGGTCGTGCGGCGACACGCGAACCGGAGCGTTCCAGTTGAAGCGGAAGCGTAACGCCGAAGCCGGCAGCCCGAACTCCATCTGCGGGTAAATCATGATCGGCTGACTGTCGCCGGTCTCGAGATTCACGCGGCTGATCTCGCCGGCATAGCAACCGGCGTAGATCTCAATTGGATTGTCGGGGTTGAAGCCGATGTGGGCCGACTCGCAGCCACCGATATCACGCCAGTATTCGTAGGGGGTCAGCCCACCCTCAAAACGGCTCGGTAGCCGAATCGTCGAGTTGTCCTGCTGTGATGCATACACGTGGTAGGGATACAGATTGTCCACCGAGATGTTGTAGATCTCCGCCGTGGGCTGGTTCAGGTAGGTCGTCCATGTGTCCATCCGATCCAACGTCACCTGCACGCCACCGTCGTTGCTGATCGCCAGGATGTCGGGGTTGTCCGGGTTGATCCACAGATCGTGGTTGTCGCCACCGAAGGTGCCGCCCTGCACTTCCTCGAAAGTACGACCACCGTCTGTGGATACGAAGGCGTCCACTGCAAGCACGTAGACGGTGGCCTCGTCGGAGGGGTCGACGAAGATGTGGGTGTAATACCAAGAGCGCTCGTACAGCCTGCGACCGACGTTCGTCTCCTGTAGGCGCCAGCTCTCGCCCGCGTTGTCGGAGATGTAGAGCCCGGAAGCCCCCGGCTCCGCCTCGACCAGCGCGTACAGCCTGTCGGGATTCGACGCCGACAGCGTCAGGCCGATCTTGCCCATGGTGGTCTCGGGTAGCCCCTCAGACAGACGTTCCCACGTATCACCGCTGTCGGTGCTCCTGTAAATCCCGTCTTCGTCGCCGCCCGAGATGATCGTCCACGGCTTTCGCTCGACGGTCCACGCTGTGGCGTACAAGTTCCGCGGGTTCGATCGATCGAGCTCCAGCTCGTTCGCGCCCGTGTCGTCGTCGAAGTAGAGGATCTTCTCCCAGTTCTCACCCCCGTCGCGCGAGCGAAATACCCCGCGCGTCTCGCTGCGTCCGAATGGATTGCCGATTACGGCGACGTATACGAGGTCGGGATTTTCCGGATGCACGCGGATGCGTCCGATCTGCCCGGCATCGCGCAACCCGATATGGGTCCAGGTACGCCCGGCGTCGGTGGAGCGATACATCCCCCTGCCAATCGATACGTTGTTGCGAATCGTCTTCTGCCCCGTTCCCACGTAGACAACATAGGGATCTGAAGGGGCAACCGCGATGGCACCGATGGTGCTCACCTCGAAATCATCGTCGGAGATCACGTTCCAGGTCTCGCCCGCATTCGTGGTCTTGAAGAGCCCGCCCGAGGCTCCCAGGTAGAACGTATGGGGTTGCCCGGGCACGCCCGCTACGGCTCCGGACCGGCCGCCACGGTAGGGACCGAGAAAGCGAAAACGCAGTGACTGATAGAGCGCTGGATCGACGATGGTGTTCGGGTCGTATCCCGCCGGAGAGGTGGCCCCAGCGGCCTGAGGGGCGGCCACAGCGGTGGGAATGGTGATGAGGGCGATGAGGATCACAGCCATCGATGCCAGAGCTCGGGGCGTGATGATCGGTCGGGAACGCATGGAGACCTCCGGACGGTTGTGCTTCAGTACGGTCACGAGTATGACCCGGCTGAATCCTATGGCCGCTTCAACACGGTACATACCGAGGCGCAGATCGGGCCACCAATGTTGAACGTCGCGGCGACATCAGCCTCGACCTGGAGCTCGGCCGGCACCCTGCCCCATAGCTGGCGCGCGCACCAGCCAACCATCGCCACTCCCGTGGCGCCGACCGGGTGCCCTTTCGCGATCAGCCCGCCCGAGGTGTTGACGCCGCACTCTCCGCCGACGGCAGCTTTGCCGTCGACCCAGTAGGCGGCACCCTGGCCGTATTGGGCTTTGCCAAGAACCTCGATCGCGATGGCGCCCATTACCGTGAAGCAGTCGTGGACTTCAGCGACCCCGACCTCGGCCGGCGTAGCACCCGCCATGTCATAGGCCGTGTTCATCGCGCGGAAAGCGCCCTCCGCCTCGAGCACCCTGCGGCCACCCTTGCGCAGCGGGTCGGTCGCCTGCGCGAACCCAGCAAGCTCGATCGTGTCCTGCTTCTTCACTCCGATGCGGGCCAGTCCCTCCTCGGTTGCCAGGATCAGCCCCGCATATCCATCGGTAATCTGTGAGCAGTCGTAGGTCTTCAGCGGCAGGCCCTCGACGAGGTAGCGGTTGATGCCCTCGATCGTCAGTACGTCGTCGAGCGAGACCTCCACATTCCGCATCTGGGCATCGGGATTGAACTTCGCGTTGCCGTACTCGGTAACAGCAACGTGCGCGAGATCGGCTTCCGTAACACCGTGTGTAGCCATGTACTCCTGCATGACCTCGGCGAAAAGATGCGGAAAGACGTACGTCTTGCCCTCGCGCTCGTCGGGCTCGGTGAAGTACCCGAGGACTTCGCCGACGAGCTTGCCGTCCATCTTGCCTTCGTCGTTGCGCATCTTCTCGTAGCCGACAGCGATGCCAACATCGCCAAGGCCCAACGCGAGCTTGTGGGCGACCGACAGGATCGCCTGCCCACCGGATGCACAGGCGTTCTCCACAGCCTCGATCGGCTTGCCGCCGAGACCGGGCACACCGGCCATGAGGCCGGCCAGGAGACCCTGCTGGTTCAGCGTGAGGCCGCAAGCGGATCCGATCGAGCCGACATCGACGGCAACCGGCTCGATATCGATCTCGGAGCAGGCTCCTTCCACAGCATGGGCAACGATCTCCGGGACCGTCGTGGTCTTGAGCTTGCCGAAGCGAGACTGGTGGTACGCGGCGATGTAGAGGGGCTTCATTCTTTCAACCTCACTTCTCCTCGGAGGACGCAGGCCAACCCTTACTGCGGAGGCAGGAGGCCGATTTCAGGCTTGGGCTCCTTGGGCCTTGCCACCCGTCTGAACTCGAAGCCGGCAACGTTGAGCGTAGGCAGTGCGCCGAAACGGAGCACTCCCCAGCGCAGGATCAAGCCACCCATCAGGCCGAGCGCGGCACCCAACCCTGACATTGCGAGGATCGTCCCGGCATCCGTGCCCACCATCTCACGATAAAGCAGCAGCATGAGAACCAAGGGCGTCACCAATCCGCCCAGAACGTATCCGATCACGAAGGTCTTGTTGGACAACAGACGCTCGACCGACTCCCTCGGATCGGGATGCCTCGAGGCCATTTGCAGGAAGAAAACAATTGCCAGGACCTCCAGGACGACCAGCGCGGCAGCTTCGGCCGCCATCGGCCGCAGTGCTTCCAGCGCCTCGGGAGTATTCAGAAGCACGAGCCCCATCATGATCGCGAAGTGTCCCGTGACGATGGCCGAGATGACGAAAACGATCGGCACTGCCCCCGAGCGCCAGAAGGTGATGCCCTTCGATGCGCCGAGCAGAATCCCGGTGTAACCCATCGTCGAAACGGCGAAGATCACGCCGACGACGGCGACGATTCTCAGCAGGCTCTCACCGGCGTTGCCGAACAACGCCAGCCAAGTGTGGATCATGGCTACAACCATGAAGATGCTGATGATCCAGAAGCCGCGTGCGATCCACGAAGTCCCTGGCTTCATCCCCGCCAGCACCGCTTTGGTCGGCTGGCCAAGGTCCGCGAGTAGGCACAAGCTGCCGATGATCAAAGCCGGGAAGCTGATCCAGAGACCGACGATCGTCGACGGTTCTAGCGCCTCACCGAGGAAGCTATTGATGGCGGCGATGGTGTAGGCGCCTCCGCCTACCCCTCCGAGGAAGAGGTAGATCGCAATCAACCAGCGCCACTCCGTTTGAATCTGACCTTCTACCTTCGGGTCCATGATTCCTCCGATCTCCTCAACCTACCTGGGCTCGAGGTAGTAGACCTTGGGCTCGTTGCCCAGCTCCGGATTCAGTACCGAACCGCGGTGGCGCCGGATGAGAATCGACACCTCGCTCTCCGGATCGTCCATATCCCCAAACGTTCTCGCGTTGGCCGGACAAGCCTCGACGCAGGCCGGCTCCGAGTCCGTGTCCAATCGGTCACGGCAGAAGTCGCACTTGGTCGCCACTCCGATCCCGCGTTTCTCCTCCCAGGCCTTCTTGGCGAACTCTTCGTACGGCGATAGCTCCAGCCCCTCCGGGAAGTAGCTCTCCCACTCTTCGACCGAATAACGTGCGCCGTAGGGGCAGGCCATAATGCAGGCACCGCAGCCCATGCATTTGTCCTTTTCGACGATCACGATGCCGTTGTCCAGCGTCTGCGTCGCGCCGGTGGGGCAGACCTCCTGGCAGGAGGGGTTTTCACAGTGCATGCAGAGCACCGGGAGCGCCTGACGGACCGTGTTGGGAAAGCTGCCGCGCTCCCCCTTGAGGATACGCGCCCAGAAGACGCCGGGCGGGCTGTAGTTCTTGACCTTGCAGGCCATGACGCAGGCGTAGCAGCCGTAGCACCGTTTGAGGTCGATTACCATTCCGTAGCGTGGCATCTCACACCTCCTCCCGGTCCATCTTGTAGACCTTGACCCGGCAGCAAATATCCTGATTGAACGTCAGCGGGTCGGTGTGATCTAGGTCCATCTCCACAAGGTCGTTGAAGAAGGCTCCCTTCCCCTTGGCGATCGGCATGTACTTGCCCCAATGGCCGTTGATCGCCGAGATGGCCAGGTGATGGGGCTCGATTCCTTCTGACAGCGAGACCCAGCCCTTGACCCGGTGCCCCTCGGGATTCTCCATCCAGACCCAGTCGCCGTCGGAGATGCCCTTTTCCTCTGCCGTCCGTTTATGCATCTGAACGCCGTAGATGTTGGGATCTTCCTGAGCGCATTCGTCGAGGTAGGGGTTCTGTTGCGTCATGGAGTTGCAGTGCACGACCGTCCGCCAGTAGAAGGTGTGCATGTCGTACTCGGGGTCTTCCTCCGTATGCGTGGGACAGGGGTACCAGTCCGCCAGCGCCTTGAATCGCGTCCAGTCGAACTCGAAGAAGTCGTTACCCCCATAGCTGTCCCACATCTCGGTCATCTTCTCGCCGGCGTCGATGAAGTACTCGAAGTAGATCGGGATCCGCGAAGGATTGAACCACTTCCAGTAGACATCTTCTTTCTTCTTGGGCCAGGTGAAGACACCCGTCTTACGGACATGCTCTAGTCCATGCTCTTCGCCGAAACGGTCCTTGAGCAGCCGGTCGGTGACATCCTCCCAGCTGTATCTCTCGGAGCCATCCTCCTTCAGCTTGTACTTTGGATCCATCTCCCCGCCGTAGCGAATCGGGATCGTGTCGTTCAGCGCCTTGTAGAACCTACCGGGAATTCCGAGCCGCTCGGCAATGTCGAGCATGACCACGTTGAAGTCGCGGCGTTCGAGCATCGGCTCGACCACCGGCTGCCGGATTGTCCAGCCCCAATCGTCTTCGCCCTGGGGATGGGAAAAGGTCGAGGGGAAGCTGACCGCCGGCGTGTAGCGCTCCAGGAAGCAGGCGTCGGGGAGGACGATATCGGCCACCGCCTCCTCGAACTCCGTGATGTAGAGCTGAAAAGAGAAGACGAAATTGAACTTCTTCAGGAAGTTCTCCGTCACCGTCTCGGAGTTGCCCATGGTCATGACCGAGTTGGAGCCGAAGTTGACCATGACGTCGGGACGATAAGGGATGTCGAAACGATCCAGCATCTCGAACCAGCGCGGATCGGTGATCGTGAACGCGTTGTAGATCGAGGTTGGAAACATGTCGTGCAGGTCCAGCCGCGTTGGCGGCTTCGGGTCCCGCAACGGATAAGGCTTGTGGTCGTAGACCCAGGTCTTGGCAACCAACAGGCCGTCCGGACAGGGGTATGGGATCTGGTAGGGCTTGCCGGTCGGCTCGTAGCCTTGGCCGACCGCCGCGCCTAGCCCCATGCCACCGCCCCAGGTGTCCCCGGAGCCGACGATGTGGTTGATCATATCGATCGAGAGGCAGGTCCAGCCCGAGTTGGTATGGCCCTGTGAACCGCGGAAGAAGTGAGTCGCCGCCGGCCGCTTCGGTATCTTCTTTGGCCCCTTGGAGGTCTCGATTGTCACCGTGGAGCCAATCTCGGCGGCCTCGCCGAACTCCTTGGCGATGCGGCTAATCGATTGCGCCGGTACCCAGCTGATCTTTTCGACATACTCGGGGGTGTACTTCTTGACATGCTCCTTCAGCAACTCGAACGAGGGGCGGCATTCCATGCCGTTGACCGTAAAGGTTCCAGTCAGGGCAACCTCATGCGCGGTGTCCTCGTACTCGACGCGGGTCACCAACGGGTCGTTGTGAACTCTGGGACATTGATCGACGAGGTCCCAGACCAGCGGCTTGTCGGTCTCGGCATCTCGCATGTAGTGACCGTCGTCTGGCCGAATCAGGTACGGCGCGTTGCTTTTGTACATCAGGTACTCGGCGTCGTAGATGCCGTGCTCGTTGATCAGCGAGTTGACGATGCCGAGCGCCACCGCACCGTCGGTGCCGACCCTGATCGGAACCCATTCATGCGCCTTGCTCGCCTGCGCGGACTGGAACGGGTCGAAGACGATATTCTTGAATCCGCGGTAGCGGGCATCAGCGACCTGCGTGGCATTCTGCACGGCAACGTGGCCGGCGCCGTGCCCCTTGGAGCAACCGAAGTTCAGGGCGTAGTTGCAGTGGGCGAAGTCGGGAATGATCGACCACGCGACATGCATGATGCCGTTCATGAAGTGGGCGCCGTTACCGCAGTGCAGGCCGCCGCCGGAAACCCAGTAATTAGGGGTGCCGAATGCCTTCATGAAGGCGATGACCCCGAACCGGATCTCGGAGGCCTGTGTGGTCGTAGCCTGGAAGAACAGGCCCCGGGGATCCCGTTCCTGGCACTCCCTCAACTTCTTGTCGATGGTATCGAGCGCCTCTTCCCAGCTAATACGTACGAACTTCGGATCGACGTTGAGGCCCTTCTCCGGGTTGGTCCTTTTCAGCGGGTAGTTGACCCGGTAGGGATCGTAGAGTAGATGCGGGGCCGCCAGTCCCTTGGGGCAGATCGACCCGCGCCCGGTCGGAGCATCGGGATTGCCTTTGATTTCCGTGATGACGCCGTTCTGCCTGTGGGCCTTGATGCCGCACATGCAGTAGCACTGGCCACAGCTAGTGGGGATCCACACGTCATCTTCGATCTGTTGCTGATTGGGAGCAGTCATGAGCGACTCCTTCATCGACTACGCTTCGGGACGAGAGTCAATTTGTATCGTCTACGAGGTTCGACGTTTTCTCAGATGCGCCTTCCGAGACGCTCTTCTCAACGAGGTCGGCTATGGCGCCGATCTCCTGCGGGGAGAACTGCGTGCAGCTGATGTCGAGCGGTTGATCGGTCACCACCGCCATCAGTGTCTCGGGGCCACAGCGCAATCCGCGGCCAAGATCATCACGATAGACCTCAATCTTGGGGTAGGGTCCGCTGCTCAGGCCCTCGATCAGGATGATGTCGGCCTCTCTGCCGGCGAGATCGAGTAGATCGTCGAAGGCGTAGTCCGCTTCGTGCGTGCGAATGAGCGCTGAGCGTCGCGCTCCGAGTAACGTGACCGCCTCGCAGCCGGCCGCGGCGAAGCGATAGCTGTCCTTGCCCGGCCGGTCGAGATCGAAATCCTCGTGCGCATGTTTGACTGCGGCCAGGCGTCGGCCGCGCATCTTCAGCTCACGGATGAGATGCTCTATGAGGCTCGTCTTGCCAGAGCCGGAATGGCCGACGATGGAGATGGCGGGGATCATCCGTTCTTCAGTCCTCCCTCTGCGGACGATCATACCAGACACCGAGGTCCGTGTTATTCTGCGGCGCGTCCCTGCAGGTGACGAGAAGGGAGACCCCGATGAGCGGTCCATTCCAGACAGCCAGGGCGCTCGAAGGAGTGCGCGTCCTTGATCTTTCCCGGATACTCGCCGGCCCGTTCTGCACCATGATGCTCGGCGATCTCGGAGCCGAGATTATCAAGGTGGAACGCCCGAGAATTGGTGACGACACCCGAACCTGGGGGCCCCCATTCTCGGGTGGGGAGAGCGCCTACTATCTCTGCTGTAACCGCAACAAGAAATCGATCACCGTCAATCTTAAGGCGCCCGAGGGCCAGGAGCTCCTGCGAAAGCTCGCCGCGGAGTCCGATGTTCTCTTGGAGAACTTCACTCCCGGCCTCATGAAGCGTTTCGGGCTCGACTACGAGAGTCTGCGAGAGGTCAACCCGCGCTTGATCTACTGCTCCATAACCGCATATGGCCAGGATGGCCCCTACCGTGATCGGCCGGGCTACGACATGGTTCTTTCCGCTGTCGGAGGGCTGATGTGGATCACCGGCGAGCGGGATGGCAATCCCTGCAAGGTTGGCGTGGCGATCACCGACGTCCTGACCGGCGTACACACATCGAACGCGATTCTGGCGGCGCTGCTGTGGAGGGGAAGGTCGGGCGAGGGGCAATTCATCGATTGCAGCCTGCTCGATATCCAGGCGTCGGGGCTGGCCAACATCGCCAGCAACTGGCTGGTGGCGAAAGTCGAGGCGACCCGCTGGGGCACCGCGCACGAATCGATCGTCCCCTACCAGGTCTTCTCAGCCCAGGACAGGCCCATCGCCATCGCAGTCGCCAACCAGAAGCTTTGGGAGAGCTTCTGCAGGGTAGTTGGCCGGGAGGAATGGCGGGACGATCCCCGCTTCGAGTCCAACCCCAAGCGGGTGGAAAACCGTGATGTCCTGCTGCCACTCGTGGCGGAGGTCATTGCGACGAAAAGCTGCGACGAATGGATGGAGATCCTGGTCGAAGCAGCGATTCCCTGCGGGCCGGTCAACAACATGGAAGCGCTGTTCAGCGACCCGCAGATCGCGCATCGCGACATGGTCGCCGAGGTGGAGCATCCGACCATCGGCACGCTCCGCCTCACCGGCATTCCGGTGAAGTATTCGGCCACTCCCGGCCAGGTCACCCTGCCCCCGCCATTGCTCGGCGAGCATACCGACGAAGTCCTATCGTCGTTGTTGGGCTGCTCCACCGAACAGATCGAGGAGCTGAGGCAGAAGGACGCTATTTAGGCTCTGGCCTGCGTTCCTAGCAGGTCGTCACCACCCTGTGGCGGTGGGTGAAGACCGTCGCGCGATCCTCTCTCACGAACGCACAGAGCGTAAGGCCAGTGCGCTCGGCGAGCTCGACCGCGAGCGAAGTCGGCGCCGAGATGGCGGAAATCAGCTCGATGCCGGCGCGAACGCATTTGGCGACCATCTCCAGGCTCACGCGCCCCGAGAGCACCACGCCGCAGCCGGCCGGCGTAAGACCTGAACGGATGCAGCGGCCGATGGCCTTGTCCAGGGCGTTGTGGCGGCCGGTATCCTCAGCGTGGGCTACCAGCACTCCTTCGGCATCGAAGATGCCGGCGGCATGGGTGCCGCCACAGGCCTCGAACAGCGTCTGACGGCCACGCAGCTTCTCCCCCGCCTCCCTGAGCACGCAGCAATCGATGCACAAGGAGTTTCCGACAGTCGGGAGAGCCTCGAGGCGCGCATCCAATCCTTCGACGCCACACAGGCCGCAAGAGGAAACAATCAACAGATTGCGCCCCGCGTCATCGATGCGCGGAATCGGATCCTTCAGCCGCACCCTGACGATGGTCTCGGGATCATCCTTGCAGGGCTCGAGACTGGCAATCTCGTCGAGGCTGTCGACGATCCCCTCGGAGTGCAGAAATCCTGTCGCCAGCGCGACGTTGTCATCTGGCGTGCAGAGCAGGGTGTAGGTCTCCACCCTCTGCACGTCAATCGTCACAGCCGCCTCCAAAACGACGGAGACGCTCTCCTCGACCGGATCGGCGCCGGCTTCACACGTGCAGATCCTCTGCGCGGGTGCCTTGAGAATCGTATCGTTCGGGCTCATGCAGTCGCTCTCCGGCCCTCCTCGTATGCACCGCGGGCTACTGCGCTGCCTTCTAGGGGGGCTCGAGCCGAGTATAGGCGTTACCGAGGCCCGGGGAGAACCACACTTGCTAGGACTTCTCTGCGGGGCGTGGCCGGGAGAAGCCTTGACCCCCCTACCCTCCTCGGAGTAGGAAAGCGCGGATGATGACGACCAATTCCCGCCCTGGTGTTCGAGTGCCGGCGATCAAGCTCGGGATCGCGGTCGGCCTCGGTGTGGTCATCTGGTTCTTTCCCGCGCCAGATGGCGTCACCTTGGCTGCCTGGCATCTTTTTGCCATCTTTGTGGCAACCATCGTCGGACTCCTGCTCGAACCGCTGCCGATGGGCGCCGTGGCAATGCTCGGCATCGCCGCCGCCACGCTGACCCGCACTCTCGGCCTCGACGCAGCGCTCAGTGGCTTCAGCAACCGCATCATGTGGCTCGTGGTGATCGCGTTTTTCCTCTCTCGAGGAATCATCAAGACCGGACTGGGGGCAAGGATCGCCTACAGCTTCGTAAGCCTGCTCGGACGGAGGTCACTCGGCCTCGGGTACAGCATGATGGCGACAGAGTTCGTCCTCGCCTCAGTGATCCCGAGCAATACGGCGCGCGGCGCCTCCGTCGTCTACCCGATCGTGCGATCGGTGTCGGAGGCGTTCGACAGCAGGCCCGGAGACGGCACGGAGAAACGGATCGGCGCTTTTCTGATCAAGACTTCGTTCCAGGGCAACTTGATCACCAGCGCCATGTTTCTGACGGCGATGGCCGCCAATCCGCTGGCGGCACAGATGGCGGCAGATCTCGGCATCGAGATCACCTGGTCAAGCTGGGCCGCAGCCGCTCTAATCCCGGGACTTGTGAGCCTGCTGGTCGTTCCCTGGGTGCTTTATCGGCTGTCACCACCGGAGATCAAGGAAACGCCAGGGGCGCCGATGATGGCACGCGAGAAGCTCGTGGCGATGGGGAGGATGAATCGCGGTGAGTGGATCATGCTTGCCACCCTGGCCCTGCTGCTTCTGCTCTGGATCTTCGGCAGGCCGCTGAGCGTTCACAGCACCGTTGCGGCGCTGACCGGCTTGTGCCTGCTTCTCATCACACGCGTTCTCACCTGGGGCGACATACTGAGCGAGCGTGCTGCCTGGGACACGTTCATCTGGCTCTCCACCCTCGTGATGATGGCTTCCCAGCTGAGCGAGCTCGGTTTCATCGCCTGGTATAGCGAGACGATCAGCGGGCTCTACTCGGACGTCGGCTGGCTGCCAGCGTTTCTGGCGCTCAGCCTCGTCTATTTCTACAGCCACTACCTCTTCGCCGGCGCCACGGCTCACATCAGCTCGATGTATGCGGCCTTCCTCGGCACCGCTGTGGCGCTGGGCGCGCCGCCCCTGTTGGCAGCTCTCGTCTTCGCCTTTTTCAGTAATCTGTCGAGCGGCATGACGCATTACGGCACCGGTCCGGCGCCGGTGTATTACGGCGCGGGCTACCTCAGCCTGCCGGACTGGTGGCGAATCGGCGCCATCGTGAGCGTGGTCAATATTGTCATCTGGCTCGGCATCGGCGGCATCTGGTGGAAGGTGCTGGGGATCTGGTAAGTCCCGTCGCGGAGGGCTAGCTGCTCACTCCCGGACTCTGCGGTCGAATTGCCCTTTGCGGGCAGTTCAGTAGAATTGCCCATAAGCAGATAACGGGAGCAGATTATCCTGATGAACAGTGTGCGCGTAAAAGAGCTCATGGTACCGATCGACAGCTACGCGACGGTCCCACCCGAGGCAACGCTGAGGGACGCCATCCTCGCCCTCGACCGGGCGCAGCAGGCCCTCGGCCCATCACAACATAAACATCGCGCGATCTTGGTTCTCGACTCCGAAGGCGAGTTCCTGGGCAAGATAGCTCTTTCCGACATCATCTCCGCGTTGGCCCCTGACTACAGCGATGTGGCCGAGCAGAAAGGGCTGTCGGTTACGGGGCTCAGCCTGGAGTCGATCCAGTCGATGCTGGACGCGAATCCCGTCTGGCACGACCCGATGCAGTTTCTCTGCGATCGCTCTCCGCACCTCACAGCACGAGAGATTGCACAGTCGGCTGCGGACCACGAGCGCATCGACGAGGAGGCGACGATGGGCGAGGCCGTACACCGGTTGGCATCCTTCTCCTGTGCCTCGCTGCTCGTCACTAGAGAGGATCGGATCGTCGGGGTGCTTCGAATGTCCGACGTATTCGCCCGAATCGTCGATGACATCAAGGATTGCTGTGGCTGACAGCCGCGTGGCAGCCAATCGATACCTTCCTGAACGTACCTATCGGCAGAATCCAACTGTGAGAGAGGTCGGCGAATGAGTGTAGCCGGAAGCTCTACGGGTCTTCTGGAGAAGAAGGGGCTCTGGATCGGGATCGGCCTCAGCGCGTTCCTGCTCATCGGATTTGTCGCTCCGGTTCCAGAGTCGCTGGTCGAAGTTCTGAGTGAATACGGGTACATCGACAAGATGATTGAGTGGGAAATCGCCTCCGACGCTCAGGAGGCCGCCCACAAGACAATGATCGTTCTCGGGCTCGTTCCCATGGCAATCATTTTCTTCGCTGTCGAGGCTTTGCCGATAGGGGTCACCGGCATCCTAATGCCGCTTATGGCCTACTTCTTCGGCCTGCTTCCCTTCAACATGATCGGCAAGACATTTGCCGGTGACGCCCCCATGTTCATGCTCGGTGTCTTTGCGCTGGGAGCTACCGTGGTCGAGGTGGGCCTGCACAAGCGTCTCGCGGTCTGGCTGCTGGGATGGACTCGAGGTTTTTGGCCGACAATTATCGTCCTGTGTATGAGCATGGCGGTCGTCGGGTCCTTCATGTCGGCCCCGGCCATGTGCTCGTTCATGGTCCCCGTGATGATGGCCGTCTACTACGGGTCCGTGAAGGCCAACAGCCCCGAGGGCAAGGTCATCCACGACCCGGCACTCGCCAAGTACCTGCTCTTCTCGCTCTGCTTCGCCCTCAACATGGGTGGTCCAGGAACACCGTCGGCAGGCGGGCGTAACGTCATCATGATGGGCATGTTCAACGAGTATCAGATCCCGATCACCTACGCGGGATGGATGCGCTACGGCTGGCCATTGGTGCCCCTGGGTGCCCTCTTGCTGATCGTCTACATGGCTACGCTCTTCAGCGGGAAGCTCAAGACGCGGGATCTCACGCCAGGACTCGAGCACATCAAGGAGGAAACCCGCAAGGCCGGCAAGATGACCTACGCAGAGTACGTCACCGCCGGTTCGCTGGCACTGATCGTCACGCTCTGGGTGTTCGGCGGGGAGGCCACCGGCCTCGGTGGCCCCGCACTGCTTGCCCTCGTCATACCCGTTGTCTTCAAGACGGTGAGCTTTGACAAGATCCTTGCGAGAATCTCGTTCAACGCGTGGTTCATGTATTGCGGGGCCCTGACACTGGGGGCGCTCCTGAAAGAAAGTGGCGGCGCGCTGTGGTTAGCCAACGAGTTTCTCGAAGGGCTAGCGCAGGTCGGTATGGCCAGCGGGATCGGGCTGTGGATCGGCATGTCCTCGTTCTCGGGGCTCGTGACCAACTTCATGTCGGATGCGGCGACCGTCGCTCTGATCGGGCCCATCGTGGTACCGATGGGAGTGATGACCCAGGTCGCCGGGGAACCGTGGGCGGTCGGGCTCTCTGTCGCCCTCGCATCCTCCTACGCCCACTTCCTGGTCGTTGGCTCCCCGGCCAACGCCCTGACATTTGCCCTCGGCAGGTACCCCGATACCGACGAGCGAGTACTCGAAGCCGTCGACTTCATCAAGTACGGCTTCGGTTTCTTCATCCTGTCGATGCTGCTCTTGTGGGCGGTCGAATTCCTGCTGATCTTCCCCCTGGTCGGGTTCCCGGAAGGGATCCTCGAGCAGGCAACGCAGGTGCTGCAGAGCTCGGCAGGATAGGCAGAAGCAGCAAGAGGCCTGCAAGGGGGCGGTTCGTCCAGCGACCCGTGGTTATCAGTCTTTGCGGAACCCGTGGTACAGCGGGTCCACGTCCTCACCCTTGACGTGCTTGTCGCAGATCAGGCGTCCTAGCGGGGCCGAACACCCGAAGTAAGAACGGCAACGACGTCACCTGTCTCGAGGGAAGCGCGTTCCTCATCCTCCAGCCGTGAGATCCTTCGCGATTCCAGCAGAGCGAGCAGACCAGCGGTAGCAGCCGGATCGGCTTCTCCTATTCCTTCACACTCCTCGAGCTCCTTCGCCGCTCCCTCCAGCTCGATGTCCGCAAAGGCCATCGCGAAACCGCCGCTCTGCGTAATGGCATGGAAGGCAGGAGGTCCGTCGAGCGCCTGCCAAGTTGCCAGAGGCGCAGCCGTTTCCGTCACGTGCATTTGCTCGGGTGAAATATCGGCGTAGGAATCGCGACCCATCTCAATCGAGTGCACGATGGCATTCTGCCCCGCAACCGACCCTCCCA
This sequence comes from uncultured bacterium, assembly GCA_937922775.1. Classification (GTDB taxonomy): domain Bacteria; phylum Acidobacteriota; class UBA890; order UBA890; family UBA890; genus CALAKE01. The sequence continues at coordinate 21,303 of CALAKE010000467.1, forward strand.
CGATGTGGGGCACCACGTCCGCTCTGTCTACTCCCAAGGCTCGGACAAAGCCGCAGTACACCCCGGTGATGATGGTCCCGTTCCCAACGGGCACAGCGATGTATCGGGGCACCTTGCCGCCCAGGTCGGAGAGAATCTCTGCCGCGATCGCCTCGTACCCACCGATGTGAGCTTCCGCATGTTCCCCGCCGGGGTTGGCGTCGTAGACCTTGTCACCACAGATCGCTCGAGACTGAGCGACGGCATACTCGTAATCACCAGCGGCGATCTCGACTTCTGCGCCGTAGGATCGAATTACCTCTACCGTTTCTGGTAGGTGCACTGCCTGAAGGAATACCTTCGCCGGCAGCCCCGCCATCTGAGCAGCGTTCGCAACTGACAAAGCCATGTTCCCGCAGCTCGCCAGGGTGATCAGGTCACATTTCCTGACGAGTGCATCGTGGACAGCTGCGCGGGCCAGGCGGTCCTTGGCCGATCCCGTGCCGTTGGCTCCTTCGAGCTTCAGCCACAAGCCTCGAAAGCCGTGGGTGCGATTCAGGCTCTCTGCTTTCACCAGGGGCGTCGGTCCGATCGCCTTATCGAAGACAGCAAGGAATTCGTCGGGGAGAAGTCTTTTTCGGGCTCGGGCTCCAGCTGGGCTCATTCCGGTGTCTGTCACGTGCGAGGCTCTCTCCAGATTCCGAAGCGGACTCGGGAATCCTAGGCCCTGACCGCATCGTCTGCAAAGGCGGACAATCGGGCGTCCGGCGCTCAGAACTCTGTCGCCCTCGGGGCAGGGGAAGTGCTCACTGCGAATGCGAAGGCCTGTCGCGGTTGACACGGCGCGACCACGCGGGTTTGCTACCGGGCGCAGGCCAAGCAAGAAACTACGACCGGCCCCGGGTCAACCTCCGGAGGGCATCATGCCACTGAACGCGCTCATCAGCTCCGTGCTCACTCCCGCGGCGATCCGAATCGCGGCGATAGCGATGCTAGCTTTGGCACTGACCAGTTGCGTTACTTCGAGCGACACCATGCAGGTCGTTACCGCCGACGGGGAGGTCGGTGCCGACAATTCCGCGATCGACGCACTGTTTGCTGAATTCGACCAACCCGGATCGCCGGGATGTGGGTTGGCGATAGCCCAGGACGGCGAGCTCGTCTATTCGCGCGGTTACGGTTACGCCAACCTCGATCACGACGTTCCCAATGCGCCGGACACGCTGTTCGACGTCGGCTCGGTCACCAAACAGTTCAATGCCGCCTGCATCAGCATGCTTGCCCTCGAGGGCAAGCTTTCCTTCGACGACGACATTCGCCGGTGGCTTCCTGAGCTTCCCGAGTACGCGCGTCCAATCACCATCCGTCACCTGCTTCATCACACGGGAGGCCTGCGCGACTACTTGAACCTGTTCCCGCTTTCTGGACGTGACGACTACTTCCCCATCTCGCTCGACCAGATCCTGGCCATGATGTCGCGGCAACGGGCGCCGATCTTCCCAGCGGGCGAGCGGTATGCGTACAGCAATACTGGGTACATGTTGCTGGCGAAGATCATCGAGCGCGCCGGCGGTCAGACTCTCGGCGAGATGGCGCAAGAGCGCATCTTCGATCCGCTGGGCATGAGCGGAAGCCACATGTACGCGGACGTTCAAGAGATCATCCCTGGGCGCTCGATCGGCTACGACCGTAACAAGGACGGCGAGCTGCGGATCGTGCACAACTACAACTTCGACATCCCCGGCGACGGCCAGCTCTACGCGACCATGCCCGATCTTCTGCGGTGGGACGCCTGGCTGCACGGCGAGCCCTCCCCGGAGATCTACGACCTCATGCTGACGGAAGGTCAGCTCGATAGCGGCGAGCCCGTCGGCTATGCGCTGGGCCTGGTTCTGGGTGACTACCGCGGCCTGAGAACGGTCAGGCACAGCGGTGGCTCGTGGGGCTTTCTCACCCAGCTTGTGCGTTTCGTCGAGCCGAGGCTGTCGATCGCGGTCTCCTGCAACTCCGGCTACGCGCCGACGCGGCGAATCGTCGAGCAGATCGCCGACCACTACCTGGCAGATCTGCTCGAGCCTGTGGACGAGGAAGACGACGTGGAGGCCGAAGATGATGAAGCCTCCGCCGCAGAGCCCGAGCCGTTCCCCCTCACCTCCGGGCAGATGGCCGAGTTGGCTGGCGAGTATTTCTCCGCCGAGCTCGATGCCACCTATCGTCTCGCGGTGGAGGAAGATCGCCTCGTGGTGCGCATTGAGCAAGACCCGCCGGTTGAGCTAACGCCTCGGGCCGAGGGGGAATTGCAGTTCCAGTTCGGAGATCAGGCACTTGGGGGTCTCCGACCCGTGACGCTCCGACCTGTGCGCGACACCGCTGGTCGTCTTACCGGCTTGACGCTCGACTCCTGGTCTGAGCGCGGTATCGTTTTCGAGCGCCGCTAGTGCCCATGATCATAGAGACCTGTACACAAGCCCTGCTGGGAGAACAACCAAGTGGCATTTCAAATCGCCGTCGCGCCCAACCTTCGTAAGTCACCGTTCTTCGATGCCACCGTCGAGGACGGAGTAGCGTCTCTTACCATCTACAACCACATGGTGACGCCCGCCCACTTCGGCGATCCGTTGAACGAGTATCACAATCTGATCAACAACGTCGTCATGTGGGATGTCGCCGTGGAGCGCCAGGTCGAAATGGCGGGCCCGGACGCCGAGGCGCTGGCTCGCTATCTCACGCCGCGCAACATCTCGGGCATTGAGGTCGGACAGGGCAAGTACGTTCCCATCTGCAACCACGACGGCGTCTTGATCAACGATCCCGTGCTGCAACGGCTCTCGGACGATTGCTTCTGGCTCTCGATCGCCGACAGCGATGTCTTGTTGTGGGCAGGGGCGATCGCAGCAGAACGAGGGCTCGAGGTACGGGTGACCGAGCCCGACGCGTCGCCGCTGGGCGTACAAGGCCCGCGAGCCCCCGAGGTCGTCGCCGACCTGTTCGGCGATTGGGTACTCGAATTGAAGTACTTCTGGCACCGGCAAACCGATCTCGACGGCATTCCGATCCTGCTTGCCCGCTCAGGCTGGTCGAAACAAGGCGGGTACGAGCTTTATCTCCGCGACGGGTCACGTGGCACAGACCTGTGGAATCGGGTGAAGGAGGCCGGTGCGCCCTATGGCATCGTCCCGGGTGTGCCGAGCGACATCGAAAGGACCGAAAGTGGCCTTCTGTCTTACGGGGCCGATGCCCGGTTTGGAGCTAATCCGTTCGAGGTAGGCCTCGGCCAGTTCGTCGACCTCGAGCGAGACGACGAGTTCGTCGGCAAGGCTGCGCTGAAGAAGATCGTCGATGAGGGCATTCGGCGCCGGCGAGTCGGTTTCTTCCTTTCAGGAGAAATGATCCGTGGAATCGAGCATCCGCATCGCGTCTTTCTCGGCGAGGATGTCGTAGGAGTCGTGACGGAGGCCATCTACTCTCCCCGGCTGGAGCAGAACATCGCTCTCGGCCTTCTCGAGACGGAGATCGCAGACGACCAGCAAGGGCTCGAGGTTGACATCGGCGAGCCTCACCGCCAGGCGACGGTTTCTGCCCTGCCCTTCTGCTGAGGCTGACGAGTACAAGCAGTAGATCCGTGGTCCGAGTAACGTGGTGCGGTTGTCGCCGCCACGAGCAGCAGCACAGCTCCTACTGCAAGAAGCGCTCGAAGAGCTCTTCGAGCAAGCCGTCGAGATGCTCAGCGCGCACCATGTAGCGCCAGCGTCCTGGGACGGTGGGGATCCTCTCGCCGCCGCTCGCCGCGCTCGGAGACGGCTCTTCGGCATCCGGATGGCTCAGAATCACCGAAACGGTCACCAACCCCTCTTCCTGCTTGGTGGCGCCGTAGCGCTCCTCCAGCTTCGCCAAGCGTTGCTCGAGATAGACATCATCGGGGAGGAGATAGGAGTCTCCACCGATTGGCAGCAGCTGGGGAACCAAATCTCGCGGCTCCCCTTCCGAGGGAATCGACAACCGCACGAGCTCGGTCCTGTGAGCGAGTGCGACCGGGCGGAGCGGACCGCTCGCGTCGCGGTGGTGCACCAGCGTGCCAAGCCGTTCAGAGAAGGTATTGCGTACCCGAATCGGGGTCTGGCTCGAAAGCGACGCCGCGACCGCTCTCGGGTGCAGCACCTTGGAGCCCTCTTCTGCCATAGCCAGGATCTGTGCTGCTCCGATCTCCTCGAGAAAAGGCGCCCGCGGCAGGCGGCGAGGATCGGCGCAGGCGACTCCATCGACGTCGGTGTAGATCTCGACCTCTGAGGCGCCGAGCGCCGCGCCGAGTGCGACGGCGCTCGTGTCGCTCCCTCCCCGGCCAAGCGTGCGGATCTCGCCCTCCGCGTCGGCGCCCTGAAAGCCCGCGACCACGGCGGCATGCCCCGATTGCATGCTGCGCTCGAGGCTCTTTGGCCGGATCTGCAGGATCTCGGCATGCCCAGGAGTATCGTCGGTCAGGACGCCTGCCTGGGGGCCG
>CALAKE010000468.1 GCA_937922775.1 uncultured bacterium
GTCAGAGGACCTCGAAGGATGCCGCTGAGCGCCCAGCCCTAAGACGCTCGACGAAGAAGAGCGACTCCGACAGGAGCAAGAGCACGAAGGTGACGAAGGAGAAGAAGACGGAGCAGGTCGAGAAGAAGCAAGAGCGGCCCAAGCGCGTCAACCCCTACATCACGGACCTTTGATTCCTGCTGAGGCATACGAGGCCGTCATCGGCCTGGAGATCCACGTCCAGCTCAAAACGCGTAGCAAGCTTTTCTGCGCCTGCAGGAATCGCTTCGGAGACCCTCCGAACGTGCACACCTGCCCGGTCTGCCTCGGCATGCCCGGCGCTCTTCCGGTTCTGAACGGCTCCGCGGTGCATCATGCGGTGCGCACGGCTGTCGCTCTCGGATGCAGGGTCAATCACCGGAGCCGCTTTGCCCGCAAGCACTACTTCTATCCGGATCTGCCCAAGGGTTATCAGATCTCCCAGTACGACCAGCCCCTCGCCGAGCATGGCGAGCTCTCCTTCTACCTGGCCGAAGATCGCCACACGCTGGGCATCGAGAGGGTGCACCTCGAAGAGGATGCCGGGAAGTCGGTTCACGACGGCCTTCCGGGGACGGAGAATAGTGCCCTTGTCGACTTGAACCGCTGTGGCGTGCCGTTGGTCGAGATCGTCAGCACCCATGAACTGCGTAGCCCGGACGCCGCCCACGCTTTCTTGACGGCCCTGCGTAGCACCCTTCGATACCTGGATGTTACCGATGCCAGCATGCAGGAGGGCAGCCTGCGCTGTGATGCGAACGTCTCGGTGCGGCGATGCGGAGAAGCCGAGCTGAATCCGAAGACGGAGATCAAGAACCTCAATTCCTTTCGCTTCGTGCGCCGTGCCTTGCGGTTCGAGATCGACGAGCAAGTCGGAATGCTCGAGGCGGGCCAATCGCTAGTGCCGTGCACCAAGCTATGGGACGAGCGTTCCAACCGCACGGTGGCCATGCGATCCAAGGAGGAGGCGCAGGACTATCGCTATTTCCCTGAGCCAGATCTCGTACCCATCCAGATTGGGGCGGCAGAGATCGAGACGGCTCTGGGATCTATCCCGGAGCTTCCCGCGGCACGGATTGAACGCTTTGTGAGCACATTAGGCTTGCCGCTGGCAGATGCCGCGGCACTCGTGGAAGATGGGGCGATAGCCGATTTCTTCGAGGCTCTCGTAGCTGCGGGGGCGGAGCCCTCCGAGGCCGACAACTGGGTGCGAGTGCGGGTCATGCGATGTTTGAACGAGCGGGGCTGGCGTATGAGCGAGTTTCCTGTGCTCGCGCCACAGCTCGCAGAGTTGTTACAGGCTGTACGGGTAGGCACGATTTCCGTGGCTACCGCAGAAGAAGTGCTGGTCAAGATGATCGCGAACGGACAAACTGCGGAGAGGATCATCGAGGACGAGAACCTGCGGCAGATCTCCCGGGCAGAGGACTTGGCGCCGCTGGTCGAACATGTGCTGCGGGCGAATCCGGACGAGGTTGCGGCATTCCGCGCCGGTAGACACCAGGTGTTCGGGTTCCTCATGGGTGAGATCATGAACGCCAGCCAGGGCAAGGCCAATCCCGAGCTCGCTGAGACGCTTCTGAGGGCCGGTCTCGAAAAATGATTCGCTGCTTCCACGTCACCAAGCGATACGGTTCCATCACGGCCCTGCGTGATGTGACGTTTCAGGTGGAGACGGGAGAGTTCGTCTTTCTCACGGGGGCGAGCGGTGCCGGGAAGACCACCCTGCTGCGCCTTTTGTACCGGGCGGAGTTGCCGACCAGCGGACAGCTCGTTGTCGCCGGCCGCAACCTCGCGACGATGCCCAAACGCCAGGTGGCGGGCTTCCGGCGCAAACTGGGCTTGGTGTTCCAAGACTTCAAGCTGATCGAAGATCGCACAGTGGCCGACAACGTGGCGCTCGTTGGCCGGGTCGTCGGCTTCGCCAAGGCGGAAAGCCAGCGTCGGGCCCACGAGCTGCTACGGCTGGTTGGCATCGACGGTCGAGCGGAGCTCTTTCCTGCGCAGATCTCGGGTGGTGAGCAGCAGCGAGTTGCCATTGCTCGGGCACTGATGAGCGCTCCTGCGCTGGTGCTTGCCGACGAGCCAACCGGCAACCTCGACCCCGACCGAGCGATCGAAATCATGCGCATCTTCCGTGCCATTAATCGACGGGGAACGACGGTCGTCGTCGCAACACATGACCCCGACCTGATCGCGGCCTTGGGGTATCGCACCATGGTTCTCGAAGACGGCAAGCTGCGCGTCCTGACAGGCAGAGGGGCAGGGAGGTAAGGATGCGTGCTGACCGCTTTGTGGCCCTCTGTCTCAGCGAAGCTCTGCGTGGGCTATTCGGACATCGTCGTACCGCGGCACCCGCGATTGCCATCATCGCCGTATCGTTGATGGTGCTCGGCGGGTTCATGCTGGTATCCGAGAACCTGGGCACGCTGCTCGAACGCTGGCGTGAGCGCGGACATGTGCAGATCTTCATGGACCTCGATGCGACCCAGGAGCAGGTCGACGCGATAGCCGCGAGTCTGGACGGCAATATCTCGGTCGAGGCCTACACCTACCTGAGCACAGATGACGCCGCAGAGCAGTTCCGGGAAGATTTCTCCGAGCTCGGTGATCTGCTGGCGTTCCTCGACGAGAACCCGCTGCCTTCTTCGTTCGTTGTGACGGTCAATGAGCCCTCACGTCAGGAGCGGGCACTGGTGGAGCTGACGCGCCAATGGGAGATCCTGCCGGGCGTAGAGGACGTGCAATACGACCTGCAGATCATCCGGCGTCTCGAGCTCGGCGTCAACGGCATCCGATTCGCGGGAGGATTGCTGGGAATCGCCGTGTTGCTTGCCGCCATCATCACCACTGCCAACGTCATTCGCGTCCTGGTGGTGGAGCGCCGCCGTGAGATCATTGTCCTCCGGATGGTGGGGTCGACCGAAAGCTTGGTGCGAGGCAGGTTCTTGGCCGAAGGGGCGATCCAGGGCCTTCTGGGGAGCGTGATTGCCCTGATTGCCCTCTACGGCGCGTACAAAATCGGCGTGGCCTACATCAGTGCTGGCGGCGGACCGTTGTTGGACCTGTTCTCGATGCAGTTTCTGGGTTGGAGGTTGGGCATGATCCTGGTGGGCAGCGGGGTAGCGGCCGGTGTGGTTGGAGCCTTGATGGCGTTCGGCAGCAGCGGCGACCGAAGAGGCCAGCAGAGATGAAACGCGAACGGCTGGAGGAGATTCTCGAGCAAGTAGCCGATGGCAGTGTGCCGGTGCGGGATGCCGTCGATCAGTTTCGTTCCTTGCCCTTTCGCGATCTCGGCCACACCCGTATCGATACTCACAGGCCTCTGCGCACCGGCCAGGCCGAGGTGGTTTTCGGCGCCGGTAAGCGGCCCGACCAGTTGGTCGAAATCGTGGAAGCGATCATCGAGGAGGAGAACCTCGTGCTGGTAACTCGCCTGACCACGGAGGGTCGCCAGGCCCTCGAGAGTCGTTTTCCAGAAGCCCAGTTCGATGACGATGCCGGCACGATGGTTTGGGGCGAGCCTCCCGCGCCGCGTGGACGCGTGGCGGTGCTGTGCGCTGGAACTTCTGACATTCCGGTGGCCGCTGAAGCTGCCGTGACCGCGACTACCTTGGGAAGCTCCGTCTCGTGTTTCTGGGACGTCGGCGTGGCAGGGCTGCATCGCCTGTTGTCGGTGCAAGACGAGCTCGCGGACGCCCGGGCCGTTGTCGTGGTCGCGGGCATGGAAGGTGCGCTACCGAGCGTAGTCGGGGGCATCGTGCAGGTTCCGGTGGTGGCCGTTCCCACCTCGGTCGGCTATGGCGCCTCGTTCGGGGGCCTCACGGCCCTGCTGGGGATGCTCAACAGCTGTGCTCCGGGTGTGGCCGCGGTCAACATCGACAACGGTTTCGGTGCCGGCTACCTGGCACACCTCATCAATGCGACCTCTGAGTGACATGAATGGAGTCGCGCCGAGATGAGTGAAGTCGCCTCCGACGGCACCCTGCGAGTCCTCGATTTCTCTCCGCTGCTCGCTGCGGTTGCGGGGCAGACCCAGACGTCTATGGGTGCGACCGCCATTCTCCGCCTCTTGCCGTTGGCCGACCACCACATCATCGAAGATCGGCATGCGGAGGTGGATGAATGCCGCCGGTATGCGGGACAAAACGGTTACCTGGGTGTGGGCTCGGCCGAGCCCCTGGCGGACTGGCTCGGCAGCGTATCGATTGAAGGGACGGTGCTGGAGGCAGGGGCCCTCTTGGCGATCGGTCGCACGGCGGGAGTTGCCAACATGATCCGAGATCGCCTTTCGACCCGCGCGGAGGATTGGCCACGACTGGCGGCCGTGGGCGAGCAGATCCCCGACCTCGGCGGCCTGGTGCGGCAAGTGGAAGCTGTGCTGGACGAGGAAGGGGAGGTTCGTGACCGGGCCTCACCGGAGTTGGCAAGGCTGCGGACCCGCCGCCGCCGGATGCGCACGAAGGTCATGGAGGCGCTCGAGCAGATCGTACAGACCAAGGGCAAGGACGACGTGCTGCAGGAGCGACTGATCACTCAGCGCGGTGGTCGATTCGTCGTACCCGTTCGATCGACCAAGCGGGGCTCACTCAAAGGAGTCGTGCACGACACCTCTTCCTCGGGGCAAACACTCTACGTGGAACCGCTCGCGGTCCTGGATCAGCAGAATGCTCTGGCGGAGGCCTCGCGCGCCGAGCTTGTTGAGGTTCAGCGGTTGCTTGCCGAGTTGACCGGGTACGTTCGGGACGCCCATGACGCTCTGATGATCGCGGAGCGCAGCATCGCGCATCTCGACTCCCTGCAGGCACTCTCCAGGTTCGCCGAGCTTACTGAGGCGGTCCGTCCTGAGTTTGTCGACTGCGGGATCCGCCTGCGCGGTGCTCGACATCCTTTGATGATCGAGGGTGTTCGTGAAGACGACCTCAGTTTCGTGCCCCTCGACTTGGAGCTCGAGAACGAACATCGAGCACTGATCATCACGGGTCCGAACACGGGCGGCAAGACCGTAGTCTTGAAGACCGTGGGCATATTGGCGCTGATGGCCCAGTGCGGCATCCCGGTTCCCGCCAACGAAGCGCGTATTCCATGCTGCCCGAGAATCTACGCCGACATTGGGGACGATCAGAGCATTGTGGCCAACCTCAGCACGTTCTCCGCCCACCTGACACGGATCAACTCCTTTCTGGAGGACTGTCCGGAGGGCAGCCTGGTGCTGCTCGATGAACTGGGGACAGGAACGGATCCGGCCGAGGGATCAGCGCTGGGCATCGCTCTGGTGGAACAGTTCGACGCACTGGGGGCACTGACTCTCGTCTCCACCCACCACGATGCTCTCAAGGCCTTTGCCCACAGGTATCCGAGCGCCTTGAATGCCGCGATGGAGTTCGACAGCGTCAGCCTGCAGCCGACCTTCCGATTGCGACTCGGCCTGCCCGGCCGCAGCAATGCCTTCGAGATCGCGGCCCGACTCGGTCTCGAGAAAGATCTGTTGGATCGCGCCCGTGACCTGATGCGGCGCGACAATCAGGAGCTCGATTCGCTCATCGCCAGCGTCGAAGGCCAGGCGGAAGCGCTCGAAAGCGGCCGCATGATCGTCGAGGAACAACAAGCGGAGTTGCGCGAGACCGTTGCTGCCGCGCGGGATCAGAAAGCCAGGCTCGCCGAGCATCTCGACCAGCTCAGACGCGACGGCAAGGACGTGATCAGCAAGGCCGTGGATGGCGTGCGCGAGCACGGCGAGAGGCTCCTCGCGGAGCTTGCGGAGGAGATGGGAGAGGCCAAACGGGGCCGCGCGAACGCGGACCGTAGAGCCCGCTGGGCGGCGCAAGCGAGTGCAGTGGAGAACGTGGCGGAGAAGTCTCTCTCCACCGCCATGAACGGGCTCAGTCAGCAAAGTGAGATGAGTGGCACGAAAATCTGGAGCACCGGGCCCGAGCACATCGACAGCGACTTGGACCTGCGCTCCGAGGCGCCGGCCGACTCGGGGGAGCAAGGCCCTCTGGAGCGTGGCCAGCCCGTGCTGGTGCAGCCTCTCAATCTGCGCGGAACCGTCGCCAGAGACTGGCTTCCGAGCGACGCGGACGGTGCTTCCGTGGAGGTGGATGTGCGCGGCAAGCGGCTCCTCGTCGAGCGTGACCGGGTACGAAGGCTGGTCTGATCCCGTCTGATATAGTCCTTCGCTTGTCACTGCTTCTCTCACGGGTTAGACCTAGACTATGCGCTTTCCGCGATCGTTCATCGACGAGGTTCGCAGCAGCGCCGATCCGTTGCGCGTCATCGGTGAGGTGGTTGCCCTCAAGCGGCGTGGCGCGCGCTTCGTCGGCTTGTGTCCGTTCCATCAGGAGAAGACGCCCTCGTTCACAGTCAACGACGAGGGGCTTTGGTACTGCTTCGGTTGCGGCACGGGTGGGGATCTCTTTCGCTTCATCATGGAGCAGGAGGGTGTCGGATTCGGTGAGGCCGTGCGCTCCGTCGCAGAGCGGCTCGGCATCCCGGTGCCTGAACCCGAGAGGACGCAGTTTGGTGAAGGCCCACGAGGGCCCAAGGTAGATCGAGCGAGGGTACTGGAGACCCTGGCTGTGGCTGACGCGTACTACCGAGATCTCCTCGCCGGCGATGCCGGTGCTGCGGCGCGAGAGTTTCTGGTCGAACGCGGTTTCTCAAAGGAGATCGTTGCAGCCTTCGGTCTGGGTCTCGCTCTCGATTCTTGGGAGGCCCTCCGATCGCATCTGCAGAAGCGAGGCTTCACCGACGTCGAGGGAGTAACCGCCGGGCTTTTGCGCCGCCGTGAAGAGGGTAGGGGCGTCTACGATTTGCTTCGCGACCGTGTCGTGTTCCCGATTCATGATTTGCGCGGGCGCACGATTGCGTTCGGAGGCCGGGTGATCGCCGGTGGAGAGCCCAAGTACCTGAACTCGCCCGAAACTCCGGTGTTCTCCAAGAGCCGCAGCCTCTACGGACTGGCAGAGAACCGTGACGGCATCAAGGAGCACGGCTTCGCGCTACTCGTCGAGGGTTACTTTGACCTCCTTGCATGTGCCCAATATGGTTTTCGTAACGCGGTAGCGCCACTGGGAACAGCCTTCACCGCCGAACAGGCAAAGATATTGGCGCGCTTCTCCCGCAAGGTTGTGGTCAGCTTCGATGGAGACTCCGCCGGGCTCGGTGCGGCCGAGCGCACCGTCGGTGTCTTCCTGAGCCAGGGGTTTCAGGTGAACGTCCTGCGCTTGCCAACCGATCATGATCCGGACTCGTTTCTGGCCGACGAGGGCGCGGAGGCCTACCGGCAATGCCTGCGTGGCTCGCAGTCGGCATTAGAGTTCCTCGTGCACCGCGCTGGGGAACGGCAGGACCTGGAAACCCCGAGGGGCAAGGCGGAGGCACTTTCCGCCCTTCTCGAGTTCGTGGTCGCTGTCGAGGATCGAGTCGAGCGAGCCGAGTGGATTGGCCGTCTGGCCGAGCGCCTCCAGTTGCAGCGCCACCTGGTGGAAGAGGCGGCCTCAGAAGCCCTCGGCAGGCGGCCCCGTGCCCGGGGGCGGCACGAGCGGAGCGCGGGCGGCGGGGCGGAGAGGAGCGAGGGGAAGAGCTGGCAAGCCGATTTGGAGGAACTTCCCTTGGCGGAGAAAGACCTCCTCCGGGCGATCATTGCCCACCCCGACTGGCGGATCCGACTGGACGAAATCTGTGAATCGAGTATGATTCGTGACTCGCGGGTGCGCACGATCCTTTTGGCGATGGAAGAGTGCGAGGCGGAGGGTGTCGCACCCGGGATTCCCGAGCTCCTGGCTCGGTGCGATGGTCCAGGGATCGCTACACTGCTGTCGCGGTTACAACTCGAAGACGGCGCACCCTTGGATTGGAGCGCGGCGAGGAATTGTGCCCTGGGGATCCACGACGACGCCATCAAGCGTCGATTGAGAAGGATTCAGCATTCCATCGAGGAGGCGCTGCAGCAGGGCGATACGCAGCGCTACGAGGCTCTGAATCGCGAGAAGATCGATCTAGCGCGCCAGTTGACGACGGCATAGAAGGGAGATCGTAGGCAACCGTGGAGCTCGTCCGGAAGTACAGGGAGGTCGAGGAGCTTATCTCGCTCGGGCGGCAGAAGGGGTTTCTCGTCTACGACGAAATCAACGAGCTCCTGCCCGCCGAGATCACGGCGCCAGAGGATATTGCAGCTCTCCTCGACAAGATCGTGGCGGAAGGCATCGGTCTGCGCGACGAGCCGGCCGGCGCCGATATGTCCGCGGCGGAGAAAGCGCGCCGCAGGGCCCAGGAAGGCGATGCTGGAATCGGCCGCGCCATCCGCTCCGGTGCGGTCGACAAGACTACCGATCCTGTGCGCATCTACTTGCGCGAGATGGGCACTCGCCCGCTGCTCGACCGTGAGGGCGAGGTTGCCCTGGCGCAGCGCATCGAGGAGGGGAGCCAGCGGGTCAAGCGGGCGCTCTACCGCACACCTCTCGCCCTACGCATCGTTCTCGAGCACCTCCCATTGGTCGAGATCGACGATGAGGCCATCCACAGGCTCATGGATTGTAGCGATGAGGAGAGCGACGCCGTGCAGCGTCACCGCGATGAGCTTCTCGCGGCGGGAGAAGAGATGCGGGGTCTGTGGCGAATGCTCCGTGATGGGCGGGTCAGGCTTGCTGAGATCGACCAGAGAGGGCCCGCCGCGGAAGAGCTGGCGGCCGAGCAGCGACGCCGATGGGATCGGGTCCAGGAGATCCTCGATGGCCTTCATCTTCGCGAAGATCTGCGGCAGCAACTCGCGGCCGAGCTTCGCGAGGCGG
>CALAKE010000469.1 GCA_937922775.1 uncultured bacterium
CCACACTCTCCATGGCCGATTGGACAGCTTGTCTGGAGTCCGTCAGCGTCATGGGTATCTTCGCGCGTTCCGGCTCTCCGGCAGCCAGGGCATTGACGTGAAGTGCGTTGAAATCGATCTTGTCCACCAGGTTCTGCGTCACAAAATCGGCAATGCCAATGCCATCAGCATTTCCTTGACTCTTACTCGTCAAGTCACACACGACGATACGTTTGACTCTCGGGGTCTCCGGTTCTCGTGCGATTAGCGGCATCAAGATTCGGCCGACGACCTTGGTATCAAAGCCAGTTCCACTGATATCTTTTCCCATCTCATCGATGATCAGCACGTCGACGTCTTCGAAGGGCAAGGCCGGAGCGAGCCGCCGGGCTTCTTCGAGGAGCGCCTTTTCCTCGCCGATGATCTGCTCGGCGCCCAAGACTCGGATCTTTGCCGTTTGTGCATGACCGTTCTCGACGATGCCGACACCACAGATTACCTTTCCGGTGTCCAGAACCTGTCGAGCTACGGACAGGAGGATCCTCGGATAGCCATTTGTCACGATGGCCTTGTGGTAGGTGGAGGCTCCTCTTTCTTTTCCGAGGCCGATCGCCATCATCTTCAGCAGCCCGCTCTCGAATTCATGCTCGAAATCTGTGTGTGGCTTGATCCGGTTGACCAGAGCGAGATAGTCGGCTTCTGAAGCGATCTTGTCGATAAAAACAGGCAGGTGATCCTCGGTCTCACCGATTTGCACGGTGTCGAGGGATGATCGAATCGGTGCGCCGATGAAGGACTCCGTGATGCCGTACGCCTCCAGGACTCTCTTCTGCCCCTCTGCGGTGGCAGCGCCATGGCTGCCCATAGCGGGAAAGAGAAAGGGCTCGAGCCCTGCTTGCGATAGACAATCAACCGTCGCTTTGACGATGCTGCTGTAGTTGGCGATACCGCGACTGCTGCAACCCACTGCCACGGAGGCGCCCCGCAGCGCCCTGTTCCCCAGGTCCAAGTGCTTGAATTGAGATGCGACCTCGCTCGCGATGTCGGTCACAGCCTGGGTCGAGAACTTTTGCCGAACTCGAATCATGTCCGGCCAATCCATGTCTTCCTCCTCTGGCCCAGATGGTGAGATTACACCTGGATCAGCTTTTCGAGGTCAGGTCAGTTCGATCCGGAACGCACAATGGATCGGTACACCGGCCAAGATACTGCCACCATCACCGCAGCGTATGCAGCAGTGTTGATTTCGGCGACTGCCTGAAACAGGGCGATGAGTAACCATCCGATAAGGGCCGCATACGTGCTCCAGGGGTGACCCCAGGCACGGTACGGGCGCTCCGCGTCCGGCTGACGCGAGCGCAGGATGATGACTCCCGCGATCAAAAACACATATAGGAATAGGTAGAAGAAGACCGACAAGTGGAGCAGAAATTCGAATCCTCCGATCAAAATCAGGAGAACCGAAAGACCCCAGGACAACACCACTGCAAAGATAGGATTCCCGCCTTTCGAGATTTCCCCTGCGCGCCTGACGGCCAGGCCATCGACCGCCAGCGCCTGGAGAATTCGGGGCGTGGCCATGTACAGCAGGTTCTGGTAGGTCAGCAACATCACTACCGCTGCAACCAGCACGACGGTTGACGCAAGCGGCGAGACGACGATCTCCAGCGCCCTGGCCAAGGCCAAATCGTTGCCGGCCAGGCTCTCTAGCGGCACCTTCCAGGCCAACGCCGTGACCAGGAAGACATAGAGCAGGATTACGACGACCGTGCCCTTGATACAGGCGCGTGCCACAGCCCCGGCACCGCCTTTGATTTCGCCACTGAAATAGGCGGCGTAATACCAGCCATCGTACGTGTAGACGGCGGATGCGATCACGATGCTCCAAGCGCCGAGGCCAGTGATCGCAAGAGGCGGAGTGGTAATGCTGCTGGCCGCTGATTCGGCAAATACCAGCGCCAGCGTGAAGCCGAGGATGATCAGTGCCATGGCGGCAGCGGCGACCTCCTGGATCTTCGCGCCCACGGCAACACTACGCAATTGCAGAGCGGCGAACACCGACGACACCAAGATTGCCAGCGGCGATCGCCATTGGCCTACTGCCGGAATCAGCAGTGCTGCAAACTCGGTGACCACCACGGCCTTGAAGGCAATGTCGGCTACAAAGGTCAACCAGTCAACCCAGCCAATGACGAAACCGGGGAACGGCCCGTACGCACGCCGCACCAGTGAGTACGTTCCGCCGGAGCGCGGCGTCATCCCCACTAGCTCGGCGACCACGACCGTGCTCAGAAGAATGAAGAGCCCGCTCAAGACCCACACGGACACAAACATCACCGGGTCGGGAACTACCGCTGCAACCTCCCCGGGAGTGCGCAAGATACCCAGGCTGATGGTGCCGCCGATAACCACAGCCAACGTGAAACCGCTGCTGAGTATGCGCTTGGGTTGGTGCTCGGTATCACCGGTGCTCATTCAGGAACCCCTAGTGGTCGCTTCTCGGCACACTGGGTCGGAATAGTATCGCAACTCAGAATTCCTTCAACGGCACGCGCGTGTTGGGCGCGGTCGTGCGTGTTGCCTATGGCCGGATTGCGCGAATGCGTGGCGGCGGCGCGTGACTGGCTGGAGCCGAGCCGCTTGGCGATTGTTTCGCGCTGCTCGAGGTCGACGGGGAGCGGAACATCATGAAGAATGAACCATATGCGAAAAGAACGCTTCCACATCACGGCCCAGGTCCGCGTACAGACCCTGCTGATGATGACGTTTTGCATGGTAACGATTTGCCTGCCAGTAGCGGCGCAGGAACCTCTGTCTGCGAGTTGGATTGCGCACCCGGAAATCTCGGGGACCGAGTTCGGTGTCTACCATTTCCGCAAGGATCTCGAGCTGGAGGCCCGGCCGGAGCAATTTACGGTTCACGTCTCCGCCGACAACCGCTACCGGTTGCATGTGAACGGGATCTCGGTGGTTGCAGGGCCGCAGCGCTCCGACCTGATGCACTGGCGGTTCGAGGAGGTCGACATCGCTCCCTGGCTGCAGGCGGGCCAGAACGTGATCGCCGCCGTCGTCTGGAACTGGGGGGAGCACAAGCCTGTGGCTCAACACAGCTACCAGACGGGCTTTCTGGTACGCGGCGCCACTGCGGCCGAGGCCATCGTCGACACTGGCTCGACGCTATGGAGAGTCCTGGCGAACCAGGGCTACAGCGCACTTTCCGTGAGTAGGGAACAGGTGGGTGGCTACTATGCCTCCCCGCCCGGTGAGCAACTGGATGCGACCCTCTACCCGTGGGGATGGGAGCAAGCCGGCTACGACGACACGGCGTGGCAGGAGGCGGTCACGATCGGCCCGGCCATCGACCGCGGGAGCTTCCCCTTCAATGCCGGCGGCTGGCAGCTGGTGCCCCGTTCGATTCCCTTCATGGACGAGCACCCGGTGCGCTTCTCGTCGGTGCGGCGAACCGAGGGCATCGACATCGACGCCGGGTCCCAGGGTTTTCTGAACGACACCGGCGCGTTGGTCGTGCCAGCCGACACTCACGCCACTCTTCTGCTCGATCAGGCGCACCTGACCAACGCATATCTGGAAATCGAAACGAGCGGGGGCGCCGGCAGCACGATTACGGTCACCTACGCCGAAGCGCTGAAAGACGAGCAGGGGGCCAAGGGCCACCGGGATGAGATCGAAGGGAAATCGATTTCCGGCCTGGTGGATGTCTTCCAGCCCGACGGCGGCGAGCATCGCCGCTTCCAGACCCTGTGGTTCAGAACCTACCGCTACGTCGAGCTGGGCATCGAAACCGGCAGCGAACCTCTCGAAATCCACGACGTCCAGGGGCTGTACACGGCATACCCGATGACGATGGAAGCCGCCTTTGAAAGCGACCTCTCCTGGCTAGAGGAGATGTG
>CALAKE010000470.1 GCA_937922775.1 uncultured bacterium
TCCCGATGAACTTCGTGCTCGGTTTCCGGTGGGTTTTCTGATCGAACGCTAGGCACACGAACGAGAAGGGGGAGGATGCTCGTCATCCTCCCCCGCTTTCTTTGGCCCGAAAGTAGGAACAAACCCATGCGATTGCGCGCCATGTCTCGAGACGATATTCGAGTCGCGGTGTCGATGGCCCGGGCGATCGAGATCGTCAAGGCCGCGTTCGCCCAGCTTTCGGCTGGCCACGCCGATGTGCCGGAGCGAGCCCATATCGATGTGCCGCGGCACGGGGGCATTGCCCTTTTCATGCCTGCCTACTTGGAGGAGAGCGATCAGCTCGGTATGAAGATCGTATCCGTCTTCCCGCGCAACCTAGAGGCGGGGATCCCGACCATCCACGCCCTGGTGACGCTCGTCGATTCGTCGACGGGAAGACCATCCGCGATCTTGGATGGGACCTACCTCACGGCGCTGCGTACAGGCGCCGCGTCAGGTGCCGCGACCGACGTGCTGGCCCGACCCGATGCACGTGTTGCGGCCATCTTCGGGGCCGGCGTGCAAGGGCGTACCCAGCTTGAAGCGGTCTGCGAGGCACGGGACATCACCGAGGCCTGGGTGTACGACATCGACGAGGCGGCGGCCGAGACCTTTGCCGCCGAGATGAGTAGCAGGGGAGGGCGCATGCCCGCGAAGATCTCGGTGGCCAGGAGCTCACGTGAGGCGGTTGCCGAGGCGGACGTCATCTGCACAACGACAACGGCTCGGAGCCCCGTGTTCGACGATGCCGATCTGAAGCCCGGCGTCCATGTCAACGCTGTCGGTAGCTTCAAGCCCGACGTGCAGGAGGTTCCCGGTGAGACCGTGGTCAGATCGCGATTGATCGTCGACTCGCGGGAGGCCTGCTGGGCCGAAACCGGCGACCTGATCATCCCGCGTGATCAGGGGCTTATCTCCGAGAGTGACGTGTTCGCCGAGCTCGGCGAAATCGTGGCTGGGGTGGTGTCCGGGCGCGCGAGCGATGACGAGATCACGCTATTCAAGTCGGTCGGCAATGCCGTTCAGGATGTGGCTGTTGCCGCTGCCGTTTTCGAGGAGGCCTCACGGACCGGGCTCGGGGTCGAGATCGACCTATAGCCGTATCCTCCTGTATCCCCGTCGAGTGGTAGCGGTAAGATGTGGCCGAGCAGCTCCCCCCCTGATACGACTGTCGCGCCAGAGAGGTGTCTATGAGAGAGACGATTTCCTTCCGCCTGAATGGGGCGCGGGTGAGCCTCGAGACCGAAGGCGACCGCAAGCTTCTGTGGGTATTGCGGACCGACCTGGAGTTGACGGGCACGAAATACGGCTGCGGAGAGAGCATTTGTGGATCCTGTACCGTGATCGTAGACGGCCTGCCCGAGCGCTCTTGCCAGGTTGCCCTCCGAGACGTGCAAGACAAGGAGGTCATTACCATCGAGGGGCTGGCTCAGAACGGTGAACTACACCCACTTCAGGAAGCATTTGTGGATCACGGTGCGTTGCAGTGTGGCTTCTGCACGCCCGGCATGATCATGAACGCCTACGCGCTTCTTCTCGACAATCCGACCCCGACTCGCGGCGAGATCATCGACGGGATGGAAGACAACATCTGCCGATGCGCCGCTCACAAGCGCATCGTCGAGGCCATTGAAGCCGCGGCCGGGAAGCTGTGAGGAGAGCCATGAGATCCGACTACGACAAGGAAATGGAGCTCTGGTACGAGTCGCTCGATCCCACGTTGCGGCGGCGTGACTTCCTGAAGGTGCTGGGCGGCGGCGTCGTCGTGTTCATCGCCGGCGGTAACCTCACCGCACTTGCTGAGATGGCGCCCCAGCGCAGGTCCTACCCTACGGAGCCCAGCGCGTACGTGAGAATTGGAACGGACGGTCGCGTCACCGTCTTCTCGGGCAAGATCGAGATGGGCCAGGGGGTCATCATCTCGCTGGCTCAGATGGCCGCCGATGAGCTTGGCATTGCGCTGGATTCGGTGGACATGGTGATGGGCGACACCGATCTTTGTCCTTGGGACATGGGTACGTTCGGCTCGATGAGCACGCGCTTCTTCGGGCCCGCCTTGCGGGCCGGTGCGGTGAGGGCTCGGCAGGTCCTCGTGGCCCTGGGCGCGGAGGAGCTCGGCGTGCCCGCGGACGCGCTCGATGTCGAAGATGGGACTGTCTTCGTCAAGGCGGATCGCACCAAGAAGGTCACCTTCGCCGAGCTCGCCGGAGGTGAGCCGCTCGCCACCTTCGTGGACGAGGAGGCCATCCTCAAGTCAGTGGACGAGTTCAAGGTGATGGGGCGGTCGTTCCCGAGGACCGATGGCGCCGACAAGGTCACGGGTGCGGCAGAGTTCGCCGCCGACCTCAAATTCCCCGGCCTGTTGCACGCCCGGCTCCTGCGCCCGCCCGCTCACGGCGCCACCTTGAAGAGTGTCGACGCCACGGCTGCCGAGCGTTTCCCCGGCGTGATCGTGATTCGTGAAGGTGACATGATCGCCGTGCTGCACGAAGATCCGGAGGCTGCCGCGGCGGCGCTGCAGGAGATCAAGGCCGAATTTGACACGCCGGCCCCGCACGTCGACAACGACAGCATCTTCGAACACCTGATGGGCATGGCGCCTGAGGCCGAAGCGCAGGACGAGCGCGGCAGCACCGCCGAGGGAGAAAGTCTGTCGGCACAGGTCTTCGAAGAGACCTACTTGAACCATTACGTCGCGCACGCCCCGATGGAGCCACATACTGCAGTCGCGAAGCTCGAGGGCGACAAGATGAACGTGTGGGCCTCGACCCAGACTCCATTTCCTCTGCAGAGCCAGCTCGCGCGCGAGCTCGGGTTGACCGAGGAGCAGGTTCGGGTCAGGACCCCGTTCGTTGGTGGCGGGTTCGGGGGCAAGACCGGCGGTAGTCAGGCGGTGGAGGCGGCCAAGCTAGCGGCGGCCACCAACCGGCCGGTTCAGGTGGCCTTCAACCGCAGCGAGGAGTTCTTCTACGATGACTTCAGGCCCGCCGCCTACGTGAAGATCAAGTCGGGTATCGACGATGCCGGCAAGATCTGCTTGTGGGACTACGAAGTGCAATACGCGGGATCGCGCGGCTCCGAGCAGCTCTACAGTGTGCCCAACAGCGTCATCAGAGTGGGTGGTGGCGGTTGGCGCGGCGTTCCCGGGTCACATCCATTCAGCACGGGTGCGTGGCGGGCTCCGGGTGCGAATACGAACATCTTCGCGAAAGAATCGCACATCGACATCATGGCTGCGGGCGCCGGCGTCGACTCGCTCGAGTTTCGTCTGAAGAACACCGAAGACGAACGCCTCATCGGAGTCCTGAAGACCGCTGCCGATCGCTTCGGCTGGACACCGGGCGCCGCCCCGAGCAGCCGCGGGTTCGGTATCGCCTGTGGCGTCGATGCGGGCAGCTACGTTGCACACATGGCGGAGGTGGAAGTCTCGGCCTCGACCGGTCACGTGCAGGTCAAGCGTGTCGTCTGCGCTCAGGACATGGGCACCGTCATCAATCCCGACGGCGCCCTCATGCAGGCCGAGGGCTGCATCATGATGGGACTGGGCTACGCCCTCACCGAGGAGGTGCGTTTCCGCGGCGGCGAGATCCTGGACCACAACTTCGACACCTACGAGCTGCCACGCTTCTCCTGGCTGCCCGAGATCGACGTGGTTCTTGTCGAAAATGACGCGTTGTCGCCCCAGGGTGGGGGAGAGCCGGCCATCATCTGCATGGGCGGCCTGATCGCCAACGCCATCTTCGACGCCACCGGCGCGCGCCTGCTCACCTTGCCGATGACGCCGGATCGGGTGAAGGCGGCGATCGCAGCAGTCTAGCAGGCCGTGGCTATCCTGAGCTCTTCCGCGGGCTCGCGATCGCGGGTCGGGCCGTGCCCTCTGCTCGCCCGCCTTGCCATTGTCCTTCTTGCACCGTGAGACGGCATTCGCTCGCCTTCGCCGGTGACCTTTCGTTTGTGCAAATACAAGTATAAACTTGTTACAAGTTGTGAATAGTATTCTATGGTCGGACCCAAAAAGCTGCGCTGCCGCCCCAATGCTGACTGGCTGGGCGATACGAAGACATGGGCAACTCCAAACCGACAGATCAGCTCCGTTTGCGCCTGAGTGAAGCCGCTCGATTCGCGGATGCTGGCGAGCGCACGCTGCGGCTAGCTGCGGTCCTGTCAGAGGCGTTCAAGGTAACGGGATGTCAGCCGGTGCTCGTTGGAGGTGCGGCGGTCGAGGTCTACACAAGCGCGGCGTACATGACCGCAGATTTGGACTTCGTGGCTCCCAGCGGAGCAGCGACGAGTCGGGTGATGGAAGCTCTGGGCTTCAGACGCGAGGGGCGAGTTTGGTATGAGGTTGAGCTCGGGATCGTGGTCGAGTTCCCAGGCTCGACCCTGGCGCCGGCGAAGGCAACAGAAATCGACGTCGATGGCGTCAAGGTGGCCATCATCGAGGTCGAAGATCTGATCGTTGACCGCCTCGCCGCCTGGAAGTATTGGAGGTGGCAGCCGGATGGGGTAGCCGCGGGTCTCCTCCTGGCGATTCATGGGGAGCGGCTGGACGAAAAGAGATTGCGTGACAGATGCGAACAAGAGGACGTGGTTGATGCCCTCGCCTCTGTGTGCCAACTGCTCGAGTCCGGTGGGAGGCAGCAGCTCGACGAGAAGGCAATGGAAGATGCACACAGGGATCTGATTGTGGTTGGACGCGGAACCGGCCCGAGTCAGAAGTAGACGGGAGCACTAGGGATGAAGACGCCTACCACCTATGACGAGTGGCGTCGGGAGAGCCGTGAATGGCGGGAGACGGCCCGCAGCTATCTTGCCGAAGACCAAGCCTATGGTGACCGCACGAGACCACGGGACCCCGACGAGGCCGCCGTGCTGCGGCGTCTTGGACTCGATCGATCACAGCCGTTTGTCGGGATCGATGGCTCTGTTCATCCCGCGATGCAGATCCGTCGCATGCGCAAGAGCGCTGGGCTTTCGCAGGCCGACCTTGCCGAACGTCTCGGCCTCAGCCAGCAGCAGATCCAACAGCTCGAGGACCCGAGCCGCTCGAACCCGACCTGGCGAACCATGAGAAAGATCGCGCGAGCGCTAGGCTGCAGATGGGAGCTCAAGCTCACTCCGGGCTAGCCAGCAACTCTCGTTACTTTCTTGTTCCGACCGCGGATCAATCCCGTGCGCCCAGCTCTTCGAGGTGCTCGGCCTTCCACTGCATCGCCATGTGGATGCGAGCGCGGCCGCTGGGATGGTCGAAGAACAGCCACTCCTCGATGGGACCCGGATCGAGCTTGCGGTACTCCGAGAGACTCAGTGCCGCCTCGGCGAAACCGTCGGGTTGGCGTGCCGCGTTGAGCCCGAAGATGTCGGACTCGGCCTCGTTGGTGCGGATAATGGTGTTCAACACCGGCGTCAACACGAACATGTAGATAGAGAGAAGCGCGACGAGGAGGGGTAGGCCGGCGACATCGGTGATGCCGCGGACTCCCCAGCGCGCGCCCCATCGACCCAAGACCCGGTCGAAGGACCAGCGCAGAAAGGCGAAGCCTCCCAGCAAGATCACAGCGAAGTAGATGAGCATCTCGTAGATGTGATTGAGCACGTAGTGGCCCATCTCATGCGCCATCACCGCCTCGATGGCCGGCAGCTCCATCCGGTTCAGCAGATTGTCGTTCAGGCGAATGCTCATGGTGCCGGCGAAGCCGCTGACGTTAGCGCTGACCCGCGTACTCTGTCGTGAGGCGTCGAACTGATAGACGTTGTCGACGTTAATGCCGTTGGCTCTGGCCAGCGACAAGATCGACTCCTGAACAGGTCCTTCCTCCAGGGGCTCGTAGGTGTTGAAGAGCGGATCGAGATAGACAGGGCCAAGAAGAATGAGGATGGCTGCGAGGACAATCGACACCGCCGCACCCCAGACCCACCAGGTGCGGGGAGCGCGGCGCAGGACGCCGTACATGATGACGAGAACGATCGGCATGATGACGATCCCCACCGCCAAGCCGATCATTTGCTCACGCAACCAAGGGCCAAACGTCTGCGTGGCCAACTCGTATTGATGCTCGCGGAAGAAGCCGGTGTAGAGCGTCAGGGGAAAGCCGAGGAGAGCCGTCACGATGACGTACTGGGCTGCATAGAGCGCAGTCTGCAGCGGCAGGCGCTTCGTCAGCCGCTCCGCTAGATCGCGCATTCGCACCGAGAGCCCCGTGCCGAGCAGCAGCCAGGCCACGCCGATGCCGTAGAGAAAGCCCCAGAGGAGCAGCCAGTAGCCGCCCTCGAAGTAGGCATCCGAGCGGGCCTTCTGCTCCGGCGACAGCCGCGACATGTAGGCCTGCGTGGCAGCCTCCACGTCGAACGGACCTTCGGCCTGAGGACGCACCGACTCTGATTCGATGGCGGTCACTTCCTCTCCCTGGGCGCCACCTGGTTCGACATCGACTGATTCGGCGCTGGCTGGTACGGCCTCAGCTCCGGTCTCCTGCATCGAAACCGACGAGGTGGCACGGGCCGAACCCATGCTCGCGTTCACGAAAAGCAGAAGCGCCAACGAAGAAAGGAACAGATAGAGAGCCGTTCGAGGAATTCCCACCTTCCCGGTTTGCCGAGTGTTTTTGCTCATGACCTCAAATCCCTGTTGCAGGAGCTGGTTGAGGCAGTTGCCGAAAAGCTTCAACGCGTGGCCATCCTATCAACGTAGATACCGCAATGTCCCGGAGCCGCTGATCGGTCGTGATCACCAGGCGTGCCTGCCTGAGGTGTGATTCTTGAAGGGAGGAAGCCATTTGACTATGGTAAGAGTAAGAGAAGTAATACCTATACCACAGAGAGATGGTTCCATGAGGATCACATCCAAGGGGCAAGTCACGATCCCCATCGAGATTCGCGAAACGCTCGGGCTGCTTCCCCACACGGAGGTCGTTTTCGGAGTCGAAGGCGACGCGGCGACCATTCGCAGAGCCGACGATAGCGACCAAGGTCGCGGGGAGAGGATCGTGCGACACCTCCGCCGGCGTGGCACCGTGGCCATGAGTACCGATGAGATTATGGCTCTGACGCGGGCCGACGAATGACCGCCGTTCTTGTCGATAGCAACGTGCTGCTGGATGTTCTGACGGGTGATCCGGAGTGGGGCGAGTGGTCCGAGGCGGCTTTGGCGAAGTGTGCCGACTTCGCCACGCTCGTGGTCAATCCGATCGTCTACGCGGAGGTCTCCATCGGATTCGAACGCATCGAGGAGTTGGAAGACGCACTGCCGCCGGAGCTTCTGCGACGCGAGCCTCTTCCCTGGGAAGCGGGCTTCCTGGCAGGGAAGTGCTTCGTCGCCTATCGTCGGCGCGGAGGGCTCGGGCGCGCCCCGCTTACCGACTTCTACATCGGCGCCCACGCGGCCGTCTGCGGCTACCGACTCCTCACTCGCGACGCGAGGCGCTACCGCACCTACTTCCCCTCATTGCCGCTCATCGCGCCCTAGCGCGGGCTGGCCAGCAGGGCGCAGGCCAATCGGCTGCCAGCCCGTCGGCC
>CALAKE010000471.1 GCA_937922775.1 uncultured bacterium
ATTGATCGTAGTGATGACGTCATCACCCCGGCGCAGCTCCTCCGCGAAGTGGGCAACGATGCGCGTGCAAACGATATCCTCCGCAGCGGGCCTAAGCGAAGGGTGAGGGCTCGACTATTCCCGGCAGGGACTCCGACAGGATACGAGTGGTCGTCGGGTGACGGATACTCCGAGCGACTCGAGAGCGTCTCCCGCGTTCATGATGTCACCGTCAACGTGATCGTCGACAGCAAGCATCCCTACGAGCTCGTGATTCCGATCGTCACAGCCGCCGTCGGCGGATGATGCCCGACGAATCCCCCAGTCAGGACACGAAGCCACCCGAGGCGCCCAGTCCCAAGCGCCCACCTCGCCGTCGCAACAAGACACCGACCATCCTGCAGATGGAGGCCGTCGAGTGCGGCGCCGCCGCGCTGGCGATGGTGCTCGGCTACCACGGCCTTTGGGTGCCGCTCGAAGAGCTCCGCTACGAGTGTGGCGTGTCGCGTGACGGCAGCAAAGCGAGCAACGTCCTGAAGGCGGCGCGCCGCTATGGATTCGAGGCGAAGGGTTTCAAGTACTCCGAGCTGGAGAAGCTCTATGAGCTCGAATTTCCGGCGATCCTCTTCTGGAACTTCAACCACTTCGTCGTGCTCGAGGGCTTCAAAGGCGGCAAGCCCTATCTGAACGATCCGGCCGAAGGCCCCAAGGTCATCACGATGGATGACTTGGACGGCTCGTATTCGGGAGTCGTGCTTACCTTCAAGCCAGGGCCCGATTTTAAGAAAGGTGGCGCCAAGCCCAGCATTGCTGCCGCCTTGCGTCGCCGCCTTATCGGGTCGGAGGAGGCCCTGCTGTTCACGGTGCTCTGCGGCCTGCTGCTGGTGATCCCGGGGCTGGTGATTCCGACCTTCTCGCGCCTCTTTATCGACGATTTCCTTGTCGGCGAGCAGGAATGGCTCATCCGGCCATTGCTCTTGTTCATGGGAGGGACCGTCATCGTCCACGGAACACTGACCTGGTTACAGGAGTACTACCTCCTGCGACTCGAGACCAAGCTGTCGCTGGCGACTTCGAGCAGCTTCTTTACCCATATCTTGCGGCTGCCGGCGTCCTACTTCGGCCAGCGGTTCGCAGGTGAGATCGGCTCGCGGGTGATGATCAACGACAAAGTGGCGAAGGTGATCTCCGGCAAGCTCGCCACTACCTTTATCGACAGCATCATGACGCTGTTTTACGCCGCACTGATGTTCTACTACGACATCACGCTGACGCTGGTCGTTATCGCTATCTCCCTGCTCAACGTTGCTGTCATAAAGCTCAGCGCCCGTCTGCGAACAGACGCCAGCCGCAAGCTGCTACTGGACAAGGGCAAGTTGCAGGGTACGGCAATGAACGGCTTGCAGATGATCGAAACCCTGAAGGCGACGGGCTCGGAGCCTGAGTTCTACGGACGCTGGGCCGGCTATCATGCCAAGACGGTGAACACGGAGCAGTCCCTCGGGGCCCTGTCCAACGTCGCGAACGCGGTCCCTCCTTTTGTGCAAACGTTGTCGACGGCCGCAGTGCTCGTAATCGGCGGTATGAAGGTCATGGGCGACGCGGGATTCACCATTGGCATGTTGGTTGCGTACCAAACGCTATTGACGAGCTTCACGCGACCCCTGATTTCGTTCGTCCAGTTCGGCTCGACCATACAGGAGTTGCAGGCCGACATGAGCCGGCTCGATGACGTTTTGCGGTATCCGCAAGATGCGCAATACCTGAAGAAGGACGAAGAGCTTGGGTTCGATCCCAAAACGATCAAACTCTCCGGTCAAGTGGAGCTGCGCAACATCAAGTTCGGCTACAGCCCGCTGGAGAAACCGTTAATCGAGGATTTTTCCTTGAAGATTGAGCCGGGCCAGCGCGTCGCGCTGGTCGGTGGTAGCGGCAGTGGCAAGTCCACCGTCGCCAAGGTGGTTTCCGGGCTCTACGAGGCCTGGGACGGGCAGGTGCTGTTCGACGGGGTGCCGCGGGAGAAGATCCCGCGCACCCTGCTGGCCAACTCCATTGCAGTGGTCGACCAGGAGATCTTCCTCTTTGGCGGAACGGTTACCCAAAACACCACGATGTGGGATCCGACGATCGCGCCGGAGCGGATAACCCGGGCGTGTCAGGACGCGCAGATCAGCGACGTGATCGAAACTCGTGAGCGGACCTATCAGTCACTCGTGGAGGAGGGCGGCGGCAACTTCAGCGGCGGCCAGTGCCAAAGACTGGAAATCGCCCGAGCGTTCGTTGGCGATCCGACCATCATTATCCTCGACGAGGCAACGAGCGCGCTGGACCCGACGACTGAGGTGGCCATCGACCAGAGCCTTCGTCGTCGAGGCTGCACCTGCATCATCATCGCCCACCGGCTCAGCACGATCCGCGACTGCGACGAGATCGTTGTTCTCGAGAGAGGGAAGATCGTCCAGCGAGGCACGCACGAGTCGATGAAGAACGTCGATGGGCCCTACAAGAACCTGATCAGTACGTGATGCTGGCAATGGATGACATCCATGAGTGAAGTGCGTCGCGGTCTTCGACTCCGTATCGCCGCGTCGCCGCAAACTGACCTTGTCGGGCGAACCATAGGGTTTGAAGAGGGCGCGGTAACGATTGGCCGCGACCCGAGGTGCACGATCACGCTCAGCGATGACATCGTTTCCCGCGAGCACGCTCGCGTCGAGCCCGGCACCCAGGGGCTACAACTCACCGACCTCGACAGCGGCAATGGCGTGTGGCTGGGTGACGAGCGGGTAGCGGAGGCCACGCTCACGCAGGGGAGCCGATTCCGTATAGGTTACACAGTGATTGAGTGTGTCGGTGACGAGACGCCGGAGAAGTCGGCCACTGGTGACACCCTCGGTTCGGAGCAAGACGATGCAACCGCCATCTTCCGGGAAGCAGTCCGCGAGGAACCAGAGTTTTTCGTCCATGTGTTGAGCGCCGACGAGGCCGCTGGGTCGACCGTCGTCGAAGTGTCAGGCAAGTCCGCAATCATCGGCCGCACTCCGGAATGCACTGTAACCGTCGGCGATCTCGGTGTGTCTCGCAAGCACGCGCGTGTCGAGGCGCACGCGTCCGGGTTTCGGGTCACCGATCTCGGGAGCAGCAACGGCACGTGGATCGGCGATCAGCGTATCGACAAACCGACGTTCCTGGCCTCGGGCCAGTCCTTTCGTGTCGGAGAGACAGTGGTCATCGAGTGCTACCTGCCAGGGCATGACCCTGCTGAAGCCGCGGCGGGGCCGGTGGCAGCCGATCCGGCGGACAGCGCCGACCAGCCGCCAGTGCCCTCGGCTGTGGCGCCGAGGCCCGATGCCGCCGCCGCTGAGGACGACGGGGTGCCTGAAATCGAGCGCTCAGTCGTCATGCCCACGTCGGCGCTCCACCTGGAGCGAACGCGGAAGTTCGAAGAAGAGGGCGAGCTTGTGGAGGTCATCCCAACGGAGCCGTTCTTGCTCGATGATGCGGGACTTCTGTGGTACGTGGTCAAGGGCGAAATCGACATCTTTACGGTTGTGGTAGAGGGTGGCCAGGCGACAGGGGCACGGACCCATTTTCTCGGTGTTCTCCCAGGCCAGTGCTTCTTCGGGTTCGATCTCCAGAGCTACGGCATGGGCTCGGGTTTTCTGGCCGTTGGCAAGCCAGGTACGAAGCTCCGCAAGATCCCGATGAGCCGCCTGCGGGAGATCGCAGAGGACGAGGAACGCGGCGAGGCGGTCGCGACACTGATCGATACCTGGGTGGAGGGTCTGTCCAAGCGACTCACGCAGGACATCGTGCGCCCCGCTACGGAGCTGGAGATGCTCGAGCCCGACAGTCGCATCGAGCTGTCGCTGGCACAACGAGCGAGTACCGAGAAGGGCGTTGCGTGGGTCGACGTATGGAGCGGCAGCCTGTTGTTTATCGACATGGCAACGCCGGTGTTTTCGGGGCGACGGGCTCTGTTTCCCGTGACGAACGAGTCGTGGGTACAGCCGGTGAGCGACGAATTCGGGGATTTGTCGTTGCAGCCGCGATCGACGCTCGATTCGGTTGCCGACCCAAGCCTTTGGCTCGGACTGGACGCATTTCACGAAGCGCTCTGCGAATGCGAGTTTATCAACAAGAAGCTGTCCGTCGTCGATGAGTACATCCGTTTGCAGGACAAGGCGCGCCACTCGGAGGCCGCGGAGCGGGCAGCATACGATGCGATTGGATCGGTGCTGCGCACGGAAGCGGCGACGCCTTCGGAGTTTCTCCGGCTTGGCGGGGCCGAGCCGGTACTCGAAGCCTGCAACCTGGTGGGCGAAGCGATGGGTATGACGGTCAAGGACCATCCCGAAGCCGCCGATCGCCTGACATATGAAGATCATGTGGCGGCGATCGCCGCTGCATCTGGGTTTCGGACACGGGTCGTAGCGCTTCGAGGCGAGTGGTGGAAGGGGGACCATGGCCCGATCCTCGGGCAACTCGAGGATGCCCACGCTCCGGTTGCGCTGTTGCCGACCTCGGCCCGTTCGTACGACTGCGTGAACCCGAGGACGGGCGTCCGCAAAGAGGTCGACGAAGATCTGGCCGCCAACCTGTTGGCGTTCGGGTACGCCTTCTACCGTCCGTTTCCGGATGGCATTCTCGCAGTGCCGGACATTATGCGTTTCGGCACGCGAGGCATGGGTACCGAGTTTCGCATGGTCGTGTTGATGGGAATCATCGTCGGCGTTCTCGGCACCGCGACCCCTTACTTCACCGGTAGAATCTTCGATTCCGCAATCCCTCAGGCAGACGAGGGTTTGCTGCTAGGTTTCGGCATCGCGCTGTTCGGTGCGGCGCTTGCGACCTCTCTGTTCAAGATCACCCAGGCAATTGCCACCCTGCGGATTCAAGGGAAGATGGAGTACTCGGTGCAGGCTGCCCTTTGGGACCGCCTTCTGAATCTGCCCGCCAACTTCTTCCGCAAATACTCGGCCGGAGACCTGGCGGAGAGGGTAGGAGGCATCGACGCCATCCAGAGTCTGATTTCGGGGGCAGGTGTTTCTGCGATTCTCGGCTCGTTCAGCGGTATCTTCTACGTCGTGCTGATGCTGACGTACAACACCCGCTTGGCGCTCCTGGCAATCGTTCTGACGATCATCTACGTGTCGGTGACGATGTTCTGCAACTACCTGCAACTGCGCCACCAGAGGGTCGAGATCAGGGTGCGCGGGCACATCACCGGCCTCGTTCTGAACCTGATTACCGGGGTGACGAAACTGCGTATCAGCGGTGCCGAGCACCACGCCTTCCGGCTTTGGGCGCAGCAATTCGCCAAGCAGAAGAAGATCGGCTTCGACATCGGACGAATTCAGAACATTGTGGCCGTGTTCAGCGGCGTCTTCCCCGTGGTTTCCTCGATGGCGATCTTCTATTTCATGGTAGTTGCCCAGCTCGAGGCCGCCGAGACGGGAGAGACCGTGCTCACAACCGGGGACTTCATCGCTTTCAACTCGGCTTACGGCCTGTTTCTCGCGGCCATGATGGCCCTTGGTGAGGCGTCGCTGAGCTTATTGCGCGTCGTGCCGATTTGGGAGCGCCTGAAGCCGGTTATCACAACCCCGGCGGAGGTCGATAGCACGAAGGTTTACCCCGGCCGGTTGCGGGGGCAGATCGTGATGTCTCACGTGCACTTCCGATACCACGAAGAAGGCCCGTGGATCATGAAAGACCTCTCGCTCGAGATTGAGCCGGGCGAGTTCGTCGCCTTCGTCGGCGGATCGGGGTGCGGCAAGTCGACACTTATGAGGCTCATGCTCGGCTTCGAACAGCCGGACATGGGGTCGATCTACTACGACGGTCAGGATCTCGACTCACTCGACTTGCGGATGTTACGGCAGCAGTTGGGTGTCGTACTGCAAGTGAGCCGAGTGTTGCCCACGGACGTGTACCGAAACATCGTCGGCATCAGCTCACGGAGCATGGAAGACGCCTGGGCGGCGGCAGAGGCCGCGGGACTCGCTGATGACATTCGTTCGATGCCGATGCAGATGCACACCTATGTGTCGGAGGGAGGTGGCACGCTTTCGGGTGGGCAAAGACAGCGACTCCTGATCGCGCGGGCCGTGGTCAACCGACCAAAGATCATCTTTCTCGACGAAGCGACCAGCGCTCTGGACAACCGGGCACAGGCCACAGTGACGGAGAGCATGGACCGCATGGAATCGACTCGAATCGTCATCGCGCATCGTCTCAGCACTGTGATGAACGCCGACAAGATCTGCTACCTCGAGGGTGGCCGCATCGCCGAGATGGGTAGGTACAACGAGCTCATGGAACTGGACGGGCTATTTGCCGAGCTTGCTCGTCGCCAGATGGCGTAGTCGCGTCATCGCGCTACCTGGGAGAGGAGACCGAGTGTCGGAGACAGGCGAGGAGAGACGGCGTCGGACCCGACTCGAGTCCTTCGGTGCAACCGGCCCCGTGCTTGATGAGCTGATGGCGTATACCTCCAGGCTCATCGTCGCCGAGGCGATCGGTTCCACTGAGATGGAGGACGAACGGCACCTCGAGGCATGGCTGGGGTACGCCGCTCAAGCGGAAGAAGGTGGCGCCGTCTTCGCCCTGCGAGAGCGTTTTGCCCAACTACGGTTTCCCATCGCGGAGGGCATGAGTCAGGATGAGGCGTATCGTGCCGCGACTCGCAAGGGCCAGTTCTCACGCGCCCAGGGGTATGAACCTGGTCTCCACTTGCATCGACCCGACGCGATCACACTGAGTATCCAGACGACAATGGCGGGAAAAATTCCCATCCTGGTCGCGCCGGAAAGGGAGGACTTCGTGGCGCTTGTGCGTGCGTTCACGGAGCGAAACGAGCCCGCTCCGGTGCCCGACTCGATGGGAGCCTGTATCGTGAGCGGCCTGAATAACTGGGACCGCATCCGCTCCCACAGGAGGCAGTGGGAAAGTGAGCAGACACGGGCGGTCGGAGACGTCGAGTGGGCGGCGGAGTTCCGCCGGCTGATCCCACAGAAAGATCGTTATCAGGATCGGTTCATCATCCTGAGCACGGGTCCGTACAGCGCCGTTCCCGCCACTGACCTCGGGCTCGATGACGACGAATGGCTGCGACAGTCCCTGCTGATTCGACGCGAGCACGAATGCATGCACTACTTCACGTTGCGGGCATTTGGCAGCATGAAGAACCACGCGCTGGATGAGCTCTTCGCCGACTTCGTCGGCCTCGTGCGCGCTCGAGGCACATATCGAGCCGCCGAGGCATTGCGCTTTCTGGGTTTGGGGGCGCATCCCGAGTATCGCGAGGGAGGCCGTCTCGAGGCCTACCTCGGTGATCCTGAGCTTTCGGTCGAGGCGTTCGGAATACTACGCGAAGTGGTTGTACGGGCCGCCGAGAACCTGGAGCGCGTTGCCCGGGAGCGCCCGGATCTACTGGGTGACCTCTCCGGCCTGGCACGGCTGATGCGGGCCCTAGCGGCACTCGGGCTCGTCGAGCTCGCCAGTGACGAGATCGACTCGTGCGCCCACGACACGTTGCCCGGCCCCGCCTGAATCGATCTAGGGGTCACGGCCGAATGTGAGCAAGGTTATGTCATCACTTTGTGGGGCGCTGCCGGTGAAACCCTTCACTGCCGAGAGCACCGCTTCCAAAATGGCGCCTGCGCTTTTGGCGGCCCGGATGACCTCGTGAAGGCGTTGTTCGCCGAACATCTTCCGGGTGCCGTTCTCCGCCTCGCTGATCCCATCGGTGAACAGGACGACCACGTCCGCAGGGTCGAGGGTCCCGGTATGCTGGCGGAATGTCGAGTCCGGATTCAGCCCGAGCGGTGGATCACCGCTCGCACCGACGGCGGTGACCCTCCCCGTCCGGTCGCGAACTAGCGGCAAGTGGTGCCCGGCGCTTGCTACGTCGAAACGACCCGAAGCGGGATCGAGGGCGATGAGCGCCAGAGTGACAAACATGCCGGCCCTCCCACCGGCGGTCAGTCCCGCGTTAACCCACCGGAGCACGTCCGCCGGCCGGTTATGGCGAATCGCGTGATACCTGAGGTCGCTGCTGAGCCTGGCTACGTAGAGTGAGGCGGAAACCCCCTTGCCCGACACGTCGCCAACCGCGATTCCCATCCGGCCATCAGCGAAGTACGGGAAATCGTAGATATCGCCCCCGACGGCGAGCACCGGGCTGTAGTCGACTGCGAAGCTGTAGCCTCGCAGGTCCGGGGTCGACTGTGGCAGGAACTGCTGTTGGACCTCACGCGCCAGCATCATGTCGCGTTCTTCCCGCTGACGTTCAAGAAGGCGCCGGTTCAGCTTCTTGTGGGCAAGGAACATGGCCACCTGGGAGCCGATCCCGATCATGAGCGCCACGTCTGCCCTGCCGAGGGGGGCGGCCGCCGACGAGGAATCCGCCTGGATGACTCCGTAGCATTTGTCCTGGTACATCAGAGGGGCGCAGATCGCTGCGCGGATTTCAACCTGACGCAACGAGCCGGATCCTTCGAACCGTGAGTCGTGCCGCGAGTCACGTACGAGAACAGCTTCCCGCCTCGCGACGACGTCGTTCAACAGCGCTTGACTCACTTCGATGTTCTCGATCTGCCCGGAACGGCTCAGCGCATGGGCGTGCTCGAGTTCCTCTTGCTCGTTCCATTGCACCACGAACGATCGCTCGGCTCCCGGAATCATCGACAGGATCTCTTCGAGGACGAATGAAAGCAGTGCCGGCTCGTCGAAGGTGCTGGACACGACTTCACTGAACCTGGAAAGAAAGCGGATCTGGCGGGACGCCTCGGGCACCTCGGCTTCGTCTTCGCCAGGCTCCGGAGGAGTGGCCTCCAGGCCCATCCGTATCGAGACGACCTCCGTCCGCGACCTGTCGTCCATCACGTACACAGATGCTTCTTCAGCACGGGCTGCGTGATCACACTTCGTGCCCGACTTGCTGTCGACGTATTCGACGACCACCGCTCCGAAGCTCAAGGTGTCGCCGGTCCGCAAGGGCACTGCGTCCGAGAGCCGGCACTTGTTGACGTACGTTCCGTTAGAGCTTCCCAGGTCGGATACGAGACACTGCTGGTTATCCCAGTTGAGCATCGCGTGACGACGGGAAACTAGCGCGTCATCGAAGCTGAGATCCGACATCGGCCCTCGGCCGACGACTATGGTCTTGTCGAACGAGAACTCGGCGCCGGCGTTCGGTCCGTTGCGTACGACTAGCTTTGGCATATCGAATGGGGTCGCGTCAGCCGAAAGGCATGGCGATACTTCGAGATTCGTTACGCATCACGGGAGTCGCCGGGACTGTGCTCGGAGGGCTCATCGGGCTCCCTGCCGAGGTCCTCCGTGAGAAGCCGGGCCACCTCTTGGGAAAGAAGGGACGACGATCCGGAGGCGAAATCGGGTGGCCGTTCTTGCAGAAGGTCGCCGTCGCCGCGACTGCCGAGGAGCCGCGATGCCAATGACGAGACCTTCGAGACCCTCCCCTTGAAGGACTCGCCGACAGAGGATAGATGGGCGAGCGCTTCCTCTCGGCGGGGGAATATCGCGAGGTGTCCGCCCAGCCCGGAAATCTCGATAACAGTTTGCACGTGATCGCTGAGCTGGCACAAGACCAGGGCGCCCTCGAGCCGCGCGAGCTTCTGTCCGAGCATGAGAAGCACCCGGATTCCGGAGCTCGTGAGCTGACTGACCTCTGCGAAGTCCACGACGAAAAACCGTGATTCATCTTGAAGAAGCTCCAGCACCTTCTTTTCAAAGTCAAACGAGGACCGCGTGTCGACGCTGCCGATGAGCTCGACGATCGCGACGTGTCCCTCTTTCGTTTCCCTGATGTCCACGTACGAAGGTGCCCTATTCCGAGTGGAAGACCAGTTCGATGTCGCCGATCGTGATCCGATCGCCGTGGACGAGCGAGTGCTCGGAAATCTCCTCGTCATTGACGAATGTACCGTTCGGGCTGCCGAGGTCGC
This sequence comes from uncultured bacterium, assembly GCA_937922775.1. Classification (GTDB taxonomy): domain Bacteria; phylum Acidobacteriota; class UBA890; order UBA890; family UBA890; genus CALAKE01. Next base: position 9,951 of record CALAKE010000471.1, read on the forward strand.
GTATCAAGAAGCCTCCGACGTTGGCCGTGATGACGGCGTGGTCGCGCGACACCTGGGGCCGGTCGATGCATACGTCGCTGTGTGGGGACCGACCTATGTGGTTGAGTGCGCCCAGCAGATGCTCGCCTGACGGTTCACCATCGCCCATCTGCACAAGCTTTCCAACGGGCACCATGAGAGTCGCTTCGGCGCCCGGCTCGTCTCCAGTCTCGATAGCCGCCGTGAGGTCGGGATTGAAAATCCTGGTCTTGTCTTCGCTGGCCGCGACATCCTCTTTGTCGCTCGCGGCATCAGATTCCAGTTCCGGGGCGCCTTGCTCAAGCGGTGTGTCGGCAGGAGCGTCCAGCTCGTCTTCCGATCCGAAGGCGTCGAGGAACTGGCCCCTGATCTTCTCGGCCGCTGCCAGCTCCTTCTCGCGGCTGGCGATCAAACCTTCAGACTCGCCCACCGCTTCGTTGAGCTCCTTCTCGTTGAGCTCTCCGATCCGGTGGCGGAACTCCATCTCGTCCTTGACGGCACGAGCTTCCTGGAGACCAGAGTTGATCTCCTCGAGGAGATCCCGGAGTTGCGCGTACTGCTCTCGAGCCTCGGCTTTCAGTGGCTGCGCTTCGGCCGCGAGCGTCGACGCGCGCTCACGATAGTCATCGACGACGCGTTCGAAGATCTCCTCTTCGATGCTAGATTTCAGATCGACCGCCTTGTCGATATAGCCTTGCAGGCACTCCTGTTCCTTCCGGAGCTTGACCAGCCGCTTGACGGCGGAGACATCGATGGATTTCAGCCTTTGTAGCATGTGGGCCCCCTCGACAACGTTTGCTGCGTCGACTCTGGAAGCATACCCGAATCGGGATCCTCGACTCCAGGCTTCTTGAGCCGTCCGGCGCGGAGCAAATCGCAGCCACCGGGCGTGTGTCGCGCGTTCTCCGCCTCAGCTCCTGCCGGCCTGGTCGGCGTCGTGTTTAGGTGATAGTAGCGTTTCGTCCGGATCGGTGGTCGTTGAGTCCGTCTCGACGGCTGTCTGACCGGCGGCAAGCACGCGTACCAGCACCACGGTCACATTGTCGGGACCGCCGCCCTCATTCGTCTCGACGATCAGCCTCTCGGCCATGCGGCCCAGATCGCTCTCGCCGCCTACTATGGCGAGGATCTGCGCATCAGAGACGGTCGCGATCAGTCCGTCGCTGCACAAGAGCAGGAGATCGTTGGCGAATAGAGGCAGGTTCAGCGTCGCTGGCTCTACCTCCGGGCGGACGCCTATGGCCTGCAGGATGATATGTCCGTTGGCACAGCGTTCCGCTTCCTCGCGCGCCATGCCCCCGTCGACGATCAGTTGCTCGCGCAACGACTGATCCTGAGTGAGTCGTTGGAGTCGTGCATTGCGCACCAAGTAGGCTCGGCTGTCGCCGACGTGACCGATGTGCGCGCTGTCGCCGCGGAGCCATACGCAGGTCAGCGTTGTCCCCATGCCCCGCAGTTTGGGTGCATCCGAAGACCGTTCATAGACCGCCCGATTCCCGGCCATGATTGCCTTGGCCAGGGTCTTGTCGAGTTCATCGGGGTCGCCCCCCGAGAGCTCGCTACGCTCGCACAACCAGCGGCTTATCTGGCTGACGGCCATCTCGCTGGCGACTTCTCCGGCCGCGGCTCCACCCATTCCGTCGGCAACCATTGCGAGAAAACCGCGTCCGCTAACCGCATGGTCAGCCGCGTCGTCGAACGGCTGTTCGACGGAGGACAGGTCTACCAAGAGGAAGCTGTCCTCGTTGCTCTCGCGCACCATGCCCGGATCGGTTCGCGCAAATGCGGCAATTCGACGCGACACGAGCGCCTCTCCATTCCTCCTGTCCCCGATGGCACTGTCAAGCCTATGCTGCCGGGGATGCCGTTTGCGAGCGGCAACCGACAAATCTGATGGCTCTGAGGGTTCATGTCAGGGACCCCGGGTTCAGAAGTTTCTCCATTAGGGGAGCCCTGTCCGGACGGGTCTGGCTTGAGATGGCCACCCGGTCAGGCGCTGTCGTGATGGCTCCCGAGCCCTTCCTGTGCCAGAAAGTGGGCAAATTGGGGATCATCCCGAACAGAGAGCCAGAAAAAATCGATCCCGAGAAAAGCCAGCCAGATGTCACGCTCATCAACCGCCTTCTCGAGCCACGTGAACAGTTGATCAACCTAACCTAGCTGGGCGTAGACGGCAGCGATCTGGTAGCTCGGAACGTAGGACCTCTCGGCAGCCTGCCGCAGGTCATCGACGTTCGTGATCGCGCTGTCGGTGTGGCCGGCCATGGCATGGACAGAGCCCAGTGCCGCCAGATGCACAGGATGAAACGTCGTTTCACGGACGACGTCTTGTAGCGTCGCGATGGCCTCGTCGAACCGAGACTGCCGGGCGTAGGCGAGGCCGAGCCAGAGCTTTGCCGGGCGGAATCCACTGTCAACATGATGTTTGCGGGCTTCAGGTCCCGATACCCGATTCCGCTCTGATGTGCGGTCTCCAATGCCGCGGCAATCTGCGCGGCAATGTCCAAAGCATCAGGAATCTGCAACGCACCCCTCTCCAGGCGAATTGACAATGATTCTCCAACTACCAACTCGAGCACGAGGAAGGTGAACTGGTCGATTTCGTAGACGCCGTAGATCGCCGCAATGTTTGAGTGGTTCACGGAATCCAAGAACTGTGCCTCCCGCACCAGGCGAGCGAGCTGCACCGGGTCCTCGCTCATCTCCGCCTGCGAGATCTTGAGCGCGACGTCACGCTTGAGCTTTGTGTCTCTGGCCCCATAAACCTCGCCCATGCCGCCTGCACCGAGTGGTTCGAGGATTCCGTAGTGAGCGAGTGTCGGGTCGATCAGGATGAGGGATTCCTGCCGAAGGGAAATCTGACAAGGGGGGAGATTAAAAGATCGTAGTCAGCCAGCCAGTGTGCCCTCCAGGGGCCCGCCATTCGAGTCCCAAGATCGACGTGATGAGCTGCTTGATATGCTCGCCGGTAGACAGATCACGAAAGCTGGCATTGCCGTCTGCATCCAGTGGGACGGAGTAGACCGTGATCCTTCCCCTGAACTGTGGATAGCGGATCTCGGCGCTGGCAATCCACTGTTCCGGCTCGGGGAATCCGCGCCCGTAGACGACGAATCGCCTCTCCTGACTCCCCAGCGCGATGTAGCCGAGAAAATCGATCAGCTTGCTCCACCCGAGCTCGTAGGGATTCTCGAGGCCCAACCTTGCGAGCTCACCGAGCAACTGGTCGCTATCCCGATCGTCGTTGACGCTCGGTTGGTGTGCGAACGCCGAACGATGGATCACGATCAGGTCCAGCCGCTGCAGCAGTATCTGATATTGCCGGTGCCAAAGGGGGCTGACGGCCTCTTTGGCGACAGAGACTGGCAAATTACCGAGGAGATCGCTGAGATCATCGGCGTTGGTGCCGCCTTCGTTCCGGGTCGTTGCGTCGTACACGCCCAACGGCGCAGACGTGTCCATGAGATAGATTAGACGATCCTTGGGCAGTAGCTGCCAGACTGCTGCTGTGGCGGCGATGGCCGCGACGATGAAGATCCCATAGGTGACCGCCTGTCTGCGGGTCACCGAGGCCCAAAGCATGCTCCGTGCTGCAGGGGTCTCTCCGCGTTCCTCGCTCAGTGCCTCCTCGAGCTCGATTCGAGCATCCGCGATAGCGTGCAGGCGTTGATCTTGGTTTCTTCTCAGACATCGTCTCAAGAGCGCCTGTGCGGACATCGGCGTGGTCGTGGGTAGTCGTCTCCAATCGGGTTGTTCCTTCAAAATCGAAGCGATCGAATCGGAGGTGGTTGCGCCGCCGAACGGACTTGCGCCTGTCAGCATCGCGTACAACACGCAGCCAAACGCCCAGATGTCAGCGCGTTGGTCGACCGGATTTCCACGGGCCTGTTCCGGACTCATGTAGGCGGCGGAGCCCATGATCATGCCCATCTGGGTTTCGAACGCCATCGTCGGCGATCGGCTGGGGCCCCGCGAGATCTTGGACGGAGACCCATCTGCCTCGTAGGCTTTTGCCAATCCGAAATCATGGACCTTGACCTTGCCGTCGGGCATGACCTTCACGTTGGCGGGTTTCAGATCACGGTGTATGATCCCACTATCGTGAGCAGCGTTGAGGTTCCCGGCGATCTGGCGTGCGATCTCAACGGCCTCTTCGACCTCGATACGTCCCGAGCCGACGATTCTCTCGGCAAGCGTTTCTCCTTCGACCAACTCCATCGCGATGAACCACTGCTCGCCCTCGTCTTCCAGCCCGTAGACGGCCGCGATGTTTGCGTGGTTCAGGGAGGCCAGGAGCTAGGCTTCTCGCTCGAAGCGTGCGAGGCGATCGCGGTCGGTGGCGAAGTCCTTGGGGAGGACCTTGATAGCGACATCGCGTTCCAGCTTGGTATACCGCGCCCGATACACTTCGCCCATGCTGCCTACGTCTAGCGGCTCGAGAATCTCGTAGTGGCCGAGGGGATTTCCGATCAAGAGCTTCGCCTTTCCAGCATAGTCGAGGATTGCACGACGTCACTCGTTCGATCTGCGGCACAACAACCCCGCCGCGTCTTACTACCCCTTGTGAGCACTGCCTCCAAGAGATACCAAGTGTTATCAATGCCGAGGCCAATCCAATACTCGACCGCCTGCTCGTGTACCTCCATGACGGACGGAGAGAGAATCCGCTGGAGCATGAAGGTAGCTCGATCTTCAGAAGGGCTCCGGCGAGAGCCATCGAAAGTGAGAAAGAAGGAGGATCCCCGATGTCCAGCCGACGCCATTATCTTGCTGGGCTCGTCCTGGCCACGTGTCTGCTTCAGTTCGACATCTTACCGGCCCAGACGGTCTTCACCTTTCCCAACGAGGAGGAGTACGCACAGCTCAACATCGAAGAGCTGACGAAACAGATTCGCCGGGACAAATTTGACCAAATCCTGCCCGTCGTCATGCGGAAACACGGAATTGACATGTGGATTCACGTGATGCGGGAGGGGAACGTTCATTCTTTCGGCAACTTCGTAAACTCGGGTTTCTATGCCGACCTGGGCAGCAACTCGGGTCTCTTCATCTTCACCGACCGTGGAGGTGACCGAATCGAACGGGCGGCACTCGGTCGTCGATGGGCGCGGCCCGACAGCACGTATCCCATTCCCAACCCGCCCGCGAACGCGGTTGAAGAATCGGGAGCCTACGACATCATCAGCGAGCCGATTCGTCGTATCGAGACGGTGGGCGGCTCACTGACCGAATACGACCATCGATTCGAGGGTCTCAGGGAATTTGTGGCGGAACGCAACCCCCAACGGATCGCTGTGAA
>CALAKE010000472.1 GCA_937922775.1 uncultured bacterium
CTGGCCGAGGTGCTGACCGTTGAGCCATTCGAGCTTGGTGAAATCGAATACTGCGTTGGTCGGAGAAATCGCCATGAGGTCGTATGCCTCGCGTAGGTCCTCGAGACTCCAGACCTCTCTGCCTCCGGGCGGGTCCCATCCGAGCAATGCCAGGTAGTTGCAGAACGCAGCGGGCAGAGTCCCCATACGGCGCATCTCAGCGACGTTCGTGGCGCCATGCCGCTTCGACAGTCGCGAGCGGTCAGAGCCCAAAACCAGCGGCAGGTGGGTGAATGCTGGTGCCTCGAATCCCAATGCCTGGTAGATGAGAAGTTGGCGCGGTGTGTTGGTCAGGTGATCTTCGCCGCGAATCACATGGCTGATGCGCATGGCGTAGTCGTCCACCACACACGTGAGGTTGTAGGTCGGGGAACCATCGGCCCGCACGACAATGAAGTCGCCGATTTCGCCGGCAGCGACTCCAGTTTCCCCGCGCAACCCATCCATGAATCGAACAGCATGACTCGGCGCGCGAAATCGATAGGCGGGTGAAGCCTCCTGCGATCGCCTCTCGATCTCTTTCTGGGAGAGGTTCCGGCAAGTACCGGGATAGCGAAAGGTTTGGCCTGCACTACGAGCTGCCTGCCGCTGGACATCGATCTCCTCACGAGAACAGAAACACGGGTAGATCGACCGTGCGGCGAGAAGAGCGATTCTCGCCTGTCCATAAAGGTCAGCGCGCTCGGACTGCCGGTAGGGCCCGATGGACCCCGGCTTGCCAGGTCCTTCATCCCAATCCAAGCCCATCCAACGGAGATCATGGAGGATGCTCTCCTCGGCGGCGGCGGTGCTGCGCTCTGCGTCGGTGTCCTCGATGCGCAACACGAGCGTGCCACGCGACCGGCGGGCAACCAGCCAATTGACCAGCGCGGTCCTGGCATTGCCGACGTGCAACGAGCCCGTAGGACTGGGCGCAAAGCGCACCCTCTCGGGCTCGTGCCGCATCGCGGTCACGTTCACTCCTCTGCTCCCGTCAGCAGGGCGACCGCGTGAGCCGCGATGCCCTCGCTCCTTCCGAGGCTGCCCAGACCCTCGGCGCGGGTGGCCTTGACGCTAACCGCGTCCACATCCAGGCCGAGGCAGGCGGCCAAGTTCTTCCGCATCGCGGGAAGATGCGACAGGAGGCGCGGTGCCTCCGCGATGATGGTCGCATCGACGTTCGAGGGCCGGAGGCCGACGGCCAGGATCTTGTCGATCACATGGCGCAAGAGCTCGAGGCTGTCGGCTCCTTCCCATCGAGGATCGTCTGCCGGAAAATGCTGACCAATGTCTCCGAGTGCGGCGCCACCGAGCAGGGCGTCGGCGACAGCATGTGACAACGCGTCGGCATCGGAGTGGCCAAGCAGTCCTCGATCATGCGGGATCTCGACTCCGCCCAACACCAAACGCCTGCCCTCGACAAAAGGGTGAACGTCGTATCCGAACCCGACTCGCAAGCCCCTTTCCTCCCGTAGGGTGTTCGATATCTGGTATTGGCCGGATTATGCCTGAGGACAGCCTCTCTCGCCTACTCACCCTTGCGAAAGCGCGCCCCAAGCTAGCGCCTCGAAGTCCTATCCGTGGCGAGCAGGGACTCGACGATCCTGATGTCAGCCGCTGTCGTCACCTTGAGGTTCGTCTCTTCTCCCGAGACCGTTGCGACCGGCCTACCTAACCGCTCAACAAGCTCCGCATCATCCGCCGCGGGGATGGGCCCGGCATCTCGATGAGCAGCCCAGAGCCATTCGAAGCGAAAGGCCTGTGGCGTCTGGGCACGACCAACCGTGCCCCGATCGAGCGTCTCTAGGACTTCACCCCGCTCATTCAGCCGCTTGAGACAATCTGTCGCCGGCAGTACCGGAATGGCCGCACCGCATTCCAAAGCAGCCTCCCATACGGACCGCCAGAGCTGCCCGCTGGGGCAAGGTCTTGCCGCATCGTGAACCAGGACGACATCAGGGCTGGTCTGCTGCATCGCCTCACAACGGTTTGCCAGGGCGATCAGCCCGGCCTGCACCGAGGCCTGCCGCGTTTCCCCTCCCGCCACCGTATCGACATCTCCCGGCAGGCACAGCTCGGAGATGAAATCCATCCAGCGCTGGGGATCGGTGGCGGGAACGGCAATGACCACACGCCTCGGGCTGATGGCCTCCACATGACGCAAGGCATGCACGAGTAAAGGGGCTCCGGCAACCTCCAGGAACGCCTTCGGCCGCGCCGCCCCCAGCCGGCGGCCACTTCCGGCGGCAACGACGATGAGGTCTGTTACAGGAACGGCGGGAGAGCTCATTCGATCAACCGTCTCCTAAACGGTGTGCTTCACCCCGGGACCCTGAAACGCACGGCACGGCGGCAGCGTACTCTAGCGGCCGAGCCGCATAACGCTGCGCAATGGACACAGCAGCAGTATAGAGGTAGCCGCACTGATAGAGCATCAGGAAGGGGATGGCCGGCCACAGACCCACCTGGGCCATGAGGATCACGGCGGCGGTGAAGTAGACGCCGATCAGTAGCTCCACCCAGTGAATCCAACTCCCCCGCCCCCGATAGAGCCGCGCGTGCCAGCGCTCACCCGGCCGGATCGTCGAAAACTTCGGTGTGCGAACAAACTCGCCAGGATCACGCCTGAATCCTTCCACCACAGCAACGGTGTTGTTGAGAGCGATGCTGGCGTCGATCGCCATCACCACCGGCAGGTTGACCAGCGCACCGAGTGTCGAGCGGCCGAGCTCGCGTTGCGCCAGAAGATAGTAGAGGCAGACGGATCCGGTGCCGATGAGGAAAACCGGGACATCAAATAGCAGGAACGATGCAGAGCCGGCCCGCAGCCGCACCATCATCGCCGGGACGATGAACGCCGCCAGCAACAGATTGAGCGGGTAGTTGACATTGGCCGTGAGGTGGAATGTCGCCTCGACTTTCACCGGCAAGGGCACATCTGAGCGCCAGATTCTCGCGAGCATTTTGCGCGCTGTCTGCACTGCGCCCTTGGTCCAGCGATGGCGCTGGTTCCTGAAGCCTCGCATCTCGACGGGAAGCTCGGCAGGCGCCTCGACCTCGTTGACATACACGAAACGCCAACCCTTGACCTGCGCTCTGTAGGAAATGTCGAGATCCTCGGTCAGAGTGTCATGTTGCCAGCCACCGGCGTCCTCAATCGCCGCGCGTCGCCAAATGCCGGCGGTGCCGTTGAAGTTGAAGAATCGGCCAGATCGATTGCGCGCCGCGTGCTCGACGGCAAAGTGTGCGTCCAGCTGGATCGCCTGCATCCGGCTCAACAACGAGTACTCACGGTTGAGATGTTCCCAGCGCGCCTGCACCATGCCGACCCGAGAGTCGCAGAAGTGGGGCAACAGGCGCAGCAGAATCGTCGGGGGTGGCAGGAAATCGGCGTCGAACACACAGATGAACTCGCCGCGGGCCTCCCGCAAGCCCGCCTCCAGGGCTCCAGCCTTGAAGCCAACCCGATCAGTGCGATGCAGATGGACAATCTCCAGCCCCTCCTCGCGAAGGCGGGCGACGTGCTCGGCGACGAG
>CALAKE010000473.1 GCA_937922775.1 uncultured bacterium
CCCAACGTAGCGTCCTTCTCTTCGCCGCCCGGAAATCAAGGCGTCATAGTCGATGACGTCAGCCTGCATGGAAGACGGAATGGCCAGTGTGGCGCCCATGCCAATTCCCGAGAGAAATACCAGCACGCCGAATGCCGCGACATCACCGGGCCCGAGGAAGAAGACGCCGATAAACGCCCCGGTGTTGACCAGCATCGAAGCGATCCACGCGCGCCTTTTGCCTACCCGCGCGCTCAAGGCGATCCAGAGGGGCAAAAAGACCACGCCGGTTACCAGGTACTCGACCAGGAAAAGCTCCGCCGAACCGGACTCGAGCACATACTCGACGTAGTACAGCAGCATGGTTGCCGGAAGGTTGCTGCCGAACGCGCTCACCATGTAGGAGGCCAACAGGATCAGAAACGGACGGTTCTCGAAGAGTGGGGACAGATCGGCGAGCGCGCCGCCATGATCCCGGCGGCTCGTGAGCGGCCGCTCGCGAATGGCGGCAACGCACCACCAGCACAGCACCACCAGAATCGGCGCGTAAAAAGCTCCGATCCAGAAGAAACGCTGGCGCTCACCAGCCGCGCCTTCGGGGAGGTCGATGAGTGCCGATACCAAGGCGGGAGAGCTCGCAGCGGCCAGCGTGCCGAGTATGAGTAAGCCGTCCCTCAATCCCAGAACCGCCGTGCGCTCGTCGTAATCGAGCGTGATCTCGGGCCCCAGCGACTCATAGGGCACGACGATGACAGTCCAGAAGAGAAATGTCAGAAACAGCCACGAGCTGAACCAGATCGTGGCTGTGAGTGGATCAACATCCGGCGGGCTCAGGAGAAACAGCACAGAGGCCGCGAGGGGTACCGCACCGATAGCAATGTAGGGACGCCGCCGACCGAATCGTGTACGCGTGCGATCAGACAGGTAGCCGGTGAGGGGATCGGTGAAGGCGTCAAAGAGCCGGGCTGCAAGGATGACGGCTCCGAGAACCACCACATCGACTCCCACGACATCCGTGTAGAAGTTCGGCAAATAGACGTAGATCGGAATGCCGACGAAGGCCAGCGCGAACGCCGGTGCCGCGTAGGCGAGTCGCTGGCCTGCAGCGACACTCTCGCCGCTCACCCCGTTCTCTCGGCTTCCAGGGCCCTGGCCAGAGCCACCTCGAGGCTGAGGGGTTCGATGCCGAAGGCCTCTTGCGCCGAATGATCACGCACTGTCGTTTCGTTGCGAATACTTTCGATCAGCTCTCTGCCGACTTTCGCGTGGACGGGCGTGACCAGTCCCAACCAGAGGCTGGACAGCCAAGGTGTGAGAAGAGGTACGGGAATCATGAGCCTTCTGCGCCCCAGCTGCCGGGCGTACTCGGTCAACATCCCACCGTAGGTGGTTACATCGGGGCCGCCGATTTCATAGATGCGGCTCCTCGGATCGGAGGTCTCCAGCGCCGCCATCAAGTAGGAGACCACGTCTTCAACCGCGATCGGCTGGGTCGGGGTGTTAACCCACTTGGGCGTGATCATCACGGGAAGCCTGTGAACCAGGGCCCGCACGATCTCGAAGCTCAAGCTGCCGGAGCCGATGATGATCGAGCTGCGGAACTCGATCGTCTGAATCCCCGAATCCGCCAGAATGCGACCAACGTTCTGCCTGCTGGTCAGGTGTGCGGAAAGATCACCGCCTGCGCCCAGGCCCCCCAGGTAGATGATTCGCTGCACGCCGGCACACCGTGCTGCCGCAGCAAAATTTGTCGCCGCGAGGAGCTCTCGTCCCTCGAACCCGGCCCCCTCTCCCATGGAGTGCAGCAGATAGAATGCAGAGTGCACCCCCCGTAGTGCCTCATCGAGTGACTCCCGATCCAGTGCGTCGGCCACTACGACCTCGGTGGCAGAGTCGACCCGTGAGCGCAGGCGCTCGGCACTCCTCCCCGTGCATCGGAGCTGCCAGGTGGCTCCCTGCAGAGGTTCGATCATGCGACCGCCGATGTATCCGGTGGCCCCGGTGAGCAGGACCACGGGCTTCTCAGGCTTCGTATCTGCGGACATATTCTTCTACCCTCAGCTTTCGGGCGGTGTTCTCCGAGCTCATGTAGCGGACCTTGCCGAAAATGGGGCGTTCCGGGCCCCAGGCACGATCGTATCTGCCCAGACTCCAGAAGATGCCGCTGGTGGAGCTCGGGTCACGGCCATCTACGGCGAACTTGTTGTTGAGCTCGATCATCGCCTCGAGCGCCATCAACGGTGACTCTGACCATTCGAGGATCTTCTTGCCCCACAACATGCGCAGGTAGTTGTGGATCCGGCCCTCGCGCACGAGCTGAACCTGAGCGGCATTCCACAGTGGATCATGCGTCTCGGCCGACTCGAGCTCCTTCACGGTATAGAGGTGGGGCCGGGGATCGCCGGAGTGTTCTCCAAGAGTCTTCAATGCCCAATCGGGCAGCGATTCGTAGTCTTCATAGTCATCCCGCTGCCAACACATGTTGAACCCGAGCTCGCGCCAGGTGACGAGCTGATCCAGAAAGCCCTCGGCGCTTTCGCTCAAACCCCACCAGCCGCTTCTCTTGCCCCTCGCCTCTGAGGAGAGCATGTCCGGCTCCCATCCTTCATGGCTCAGAACCCGTGCGAGGATTTGATGCGAGGACAGGTGACCGAAGTGGAGGTACGGCGACAAGCGACTCGTCCCCTCCTCGGCCAGCACATTGCGCCGGTGAGCATAGTCGTCCAGGTGAAGATCGATGAAGGTCTCGAGCCTTGCCTCTGCGGCGCAGGTCCCGCCCAGATAGGGAACCATAGGCACGGCATGGTCGATCGGCAGCTTCCGCAACGTCTTTTCAGGTTTCGCCAAACCGTCGATATCCGCGACGGGCCACCTGGCCGTCAGCGGCGGCGGCAAAGCCGACAATTGCGGCAGCCTGAGGCCGTCGAGCGGATCCGCCCGCGGTGGCTCGGCCAGATGGCGAGGAAGCTCCGACTGCAAGAAACGCCGGAAGGCGTAGGCGGTGGGGAAGACCCGATCCGCAGCACGCATGGGCAAGATTCCGTTGGAGTCGACAGCCTCGAGACGGGCCGGAATCCTCGCCGCGGCGCGCAACATCCTGGGGTAGAAGAATGCAGGATAGTCATCGGTGACCACGGCGCACGCTCGTCCCGCCAGTTCGGCCAGAAAGCCTCGCCCGGCACCGATCTCTGGCTCAACGTATGGATAGTAGGAGATCGGCAGGTTCGGGGCGCGCGCTGCATGATCTGCCATCCCGTGCATCACGAATGCATGCAGACGGTCGCTGGCCCAGGGGTAACCGCAGCGCAGAGCCTCGAGTACGATGAGGGGCTTGCCGAGGTCTTGGGCGTGATTCACGGCGTGCTGCAGAGCGAAGTTCCAGGTCAGCCTGCGTGCCGCGGTCATCCAATATACGACGTAGTCTCCCCCAGGCCGCACTTGTCCACTGTTGATCGTGCGGATGCGCGAGCCGGGTACCCTTGAGGAAGTTTTCATGACTGCCTGCGCGCACTGTTGCTGGTTGTGGTTGATTGAACCTGTTGCTCTCGTTCCCTCGTCCTTTTCCAACCGTGTTGCCTTGACCGCGGCCGAGATCGGACGTCGATCATCGCGGTCGATCTCCTGCCCATGCCATCGATGAGGTATGCGCTAGCGGGTGCGGACGTGATTCGGTTCCTCGACCGCAGGTAAGAGCGTGGCGAGCACCTGCCGCAGCCCATGCAGGTCAGTGACCCGGATGGCGTCGATGTCGCCTAGGGCTGCGGAGACCTTCGAGGCTCCCCGACCGCCGACGATCACGTCGACTCCCGCGCCTACGTGGCGGCGAAGCTTGCGCAGTTCCTCGTCCAGAGCCGCCTCGTCTGCCGGGAGGACGATGCTCAGGCCTATGATTCGCGCTGCCTTCTGGCGGGCGACGAGGGCGATCTGCTCAGCCGGCAAATTCGGTCCAAGGTATGTGACATCCCAGCCATCACTGGCTGCCGTGGCCGTCGCCAGCAGTGCTCCCATCTCATGATGCTCACCGGCCAGCGTCGTCATGACGATGCTCGGCCCGCCAGGGGGAATCTCGAAGTTGGCCCTCATGCCATCGAGGAATGCCCGCACTACCGTCGACGCAGCATGCTCGTGGGCTGCCTGCAGGCCTCCCTCGTCCCAGAGGTCGCCGATGCGATGAAGCAAGGGCACGAGTAGCTCCTGCATGAATACCGGCGCTGCAAGCCTGGAAGATGCTTGCTCCAGCGAAGTCCGCAGCCATCTCGCATTGAGCTGCTGGACGGCGGCGAGCGCGACGCTGAGGAAGCTATCGGCCAACTCCATCTCGCGTGGCGTTGCCGGTCGCGGAGGGGACGGAGAGATCGGAGTGATCGAGGCGACCAGGTCCGCGAGCTCAGAAGTCGAGAAATCGGCGATGTGGGCGATTCGGTGCCCCACCTCGGTCGCCTGCTTCAGCAGGCACAACCGCTCAATATCGGTGTCGGAATAGAGCCGCTGGTTGCCCTCGCTGCGCTTGGGGCTGACCACGCCATACCTGCGCTCCCATGCACGCAGGCGATCGGGCTTGAGTCCCGTTCGGCGGCATACAACCCCGAGGGAGTGAAAA
>CALAKE010000474.1 GCA_937922775.1 uncultured bacterium
GGCGCTCGTAAATGGCGATGGCACCGTGACCCTGTTGGTTCCCCAAGCGCCCCGCTAGCCGGACGTCAAAGCGCACATTTCGCGCGGTAGGGATCTTCAGGACACGACCTCTTTGATCTCCAGTAGGACCCCCCCGAGCGCGCGAGGATGGAGAAAAGCGATGCGTGCGCCACCTGCTCCAATGCGTGGCTGCGGATCGATGTGAGGGATCTCGGCATCGATCACACTCTCGAGCGCCTCTTCGATGTCGGCCACCCGCATGCAAACGTGGTGCAGACCCTCGCCCTTTTTCTCCAGGAATCGCGCCACGGCACCCGAGTCGTCCAGAGGGGAAATCAGCTCGATCTTGGTCTCACCCGGCAGGTGGAGGAAAGCCACCTCGACTCCCTGGGCAACAACCTCCTCACGGAGACCTACACGAGCGCCTAGGAGCTGTACGTATCGGGCGCACGCTTCGTCGAGGTCTTCCACGGCAATCGCGATGTGGTCGATCTCGCCGGCCGGCAAAGTGCTCATGACTGCTCCTTCGACGTACTGATGTCCGCAATGATCCGCTCAACCGCACCATGAACCCCTAGGTCACCGCTGGCAATGGCCTCGATGAGCTCGGCCTCGCAGGCCCGATCGAAACCACCGGAACGAGCCATGCGGAGAAGACGGTCGCGCAGCAACGAGTGCAGGCGCAGGCGCGCCAGGGCCCGGCGTTTTGCGGCAGCCTCGCCACTCGAGTGCAACCAGGAGCTGTGACGTTCGATGGCAGTATGTAGCTTCCCGATTCCGCGCTCTGAGGTTGCCACTGTCCGCAACACGGGCGGAGCCCATGCCTCGCCCTGCTCCCCGGCCACCCAAGCTCTGAGATGTGCCTCCGCCTGCTCCGCCCCTGCCAGATCCGATTTATTGAGGACGAATATGTCACCCACCTCGAGGATGCCCGCCTTGATCGCCTGTACCTCGTCACCGGCACCGGGCGTGACGACAACGCACGTGGTATCGGCCACACCGGCAACATCGACTTCGTCCTGCCCCACACCTACGGTCTCGACGATGAGCCGATCGAAACCCGCGGCGGTCATGAGAATCAGTACGTCATACGCCGCTGCCGCCAGTCCACCTAGCGCCCCACGCGTGGCCATGCTGCGCATGAATACGCCTGCATCCCCCGAATGGCGGTTCATGCGCACACGGTCGCCCAGCAGCGCCCCTCCCGTGAGCGGGCTCGTCGGATCGACCGCGAGGATTCCGACCGTCACACCGGTTCTTCGATAAACGGCGACAAGAGCATCGACGAGGGAGCTCTTGCCTGCCCCGCTGGGCCCCGTGATGCCGACGATTGGAGCCATGGTGGTGGTGGCTCCAGTCGAGCGCAGGATGTGGGAGACATCCGCTGCCCCGTCTTCGATCAGCGATATGGCCCGCGCCAACGCTCGCATGTCTCCAGCCAGAACCTTCTCGACGAGACTGGAGATCCCTCGGCTGGGCTCGTCGCGCATATTCTCCGAGCCCCGCCCGGTGGCGACCTGCTTGGATTCAGGCTCCACGTCAGCCTCGGCGCGTGAGCTCTCGCGAGATCACGAGGCGCTGCATTTCAGAGGTCCCTTCGCCGATCGTGCAAAGCTTGACGTCGCGGTAGAACTTCTCGACTCCATAGTCCTTGACGAAGCCGTAGCCGCCGTGTATCTGCACCGCCTGCTCGGCGCAACGCACGGCTACCTCGCTGCTGTACAGCTTGGCCTCTGATGCTTGGCGCTTGACGTATTCACCGGCGTTCTTGAGAGAGGAAACGTGCAATACGAGCTGGCGTGCGGCCTGGACCTCGCTGCTCATTGTGACGAGCTTCGCCTGGATGGCCTCGAAAGATCCGATCGGTCTACCGAACTGATGGCGTTCCCCCGCATAGGCCACCGACGCGTCGAGACACCCCTGCGCCAGACCGAGAGCCATAGCTGCGATGCTGATGCGACCGGAGTCGAGCACGCGGAGCGCATCGACGAAACCGTGGTTCAGCTCGCCCAAGAGATTCTCCCGTGGAATCACACAGTCTTCCAGGATGAGCTCGACTGTATTGCTGGCGCGACATCCCAGCTTGTCTTCCTTACGACCGACAATGAAGCCGTCAGTGCCGGCCTCGACAATAAACGCCGAGATCCCATGGTTCCCCGCGCTCGCGTCGGTAACCGCGAGGATTACTGCGACTCCCGCATAGGAGCCGTTGGTAATGAAGGTCTTGGCGCCGTTTAGCACCCATTCCCTCTCGTCACTGCTCAGACGCGCCGTTGTGCGGGTGCCCGCGGCATCGGACCCGGCCTCCGGTTCGGTCAGGCCCCAGGCTCCGATCCAGTCTCCCGTCGCCAACTTCGGCAGATAGAGGGTCTTCTGTTCTTCGTTGCCAGCGATGAAGATGTGCCCGGCACACAGGGAATTGTGTGCTGCCACACTGAGGGCCACGGACGGATCGACTCTCGACAACTCTTCGATCACCGCGACGTACTCCAGGTACCCCAACCCAGCACCGCTGTACTTCTCCGGAATCACGACTCCTAGAAGCCCCAACTCGGCGAGCTCGCGCCAGATCTCGTCCGGAAACGCCTGAGCCTCGTCCCACTCGCGGATGTTCGGCCGAATCTTCTCTTCTGCGAACCCACGGACCATGTCGGCAACCAGCTGCTGCTCCTCGGTGGGGGTGAAGTTCACGGCTCCTCCAGATGCTCTCGCAGGCGCTTTCGGTCTTCGGGGGAATCCCGGTAAGTGATTGCTATATTAGGACTTCTAACACAGCGCCAGGTGGTAATCAATGTTGATCAATGGGCACCGGAATGACCACATGAGAGTTGACGACCCCTCCTGGTGGACCTAAACTCGGCGCCTTGCTCAGCCTAGGCACATTCATGATCGATTCCGACCCTCCACGTCCCCGGCTCGCGGAACTGCACAGTCACAGCGATCACTCAGACGGCTCCTTCAGCCCTGAGATGGTAGTTGAGATCGCGCACTCCGAGGGCCTGGCTGCGCTAGCTCTCACTGATCATGACACGGTATCGGGGGTTGCTGCCGCTCGGCACCGGGCCGAAGAAATCGGCATTGAGTTTATAGCCGGGGTTGAGTTCTCGTCACACCTCGGGAAGAAAGAGATCCACATCCTCGGTCTATTCATCGACGATCTAAATTCCGATCTCATCGCCGCCACTGAACAAGCTCGTCTCTTCCGCCGCGAGCGCGCCCACGTGATTGTCGGGAAGCTTCGTGAGCTGCGACTCGGCGTCAGCTTCGCGGATGTCGAGTTGGCGGCAGGCGCGGCCAGCATGGGACGCCCTCATATCGCCGCAGCCCTGGTCGAGGTCGGAGCCGTGCCCCACGTCGACTCTGCTTTCCACAGGTACATCGGCAATGGAGGTCCCGCCTTCGTTCCCAAGCCAACGCTATCGGCGTCCGAGGTCATAAGGACAATTCACGCGGCCGGTGGAGCTGCCATCCTGGCGCACCCGGCGAGCAGCCGTGTCGGCGAGAAGGCCATCCTCGACCTGGCTGATATCGGCCTGGACGGGTTCGAGGTATTGCACCCGAAACACCGACCAGCGCAGCAGAGGCGTCTCCGTAGACTCATCGTTTCTTCCGGGCTGCTGCCTTCGGGCGGGTCAGATTTTCATGGACCGGGAAGCGGCCGCACTCCCATGGGCAGCTGTGCAGCCCCTCTCGAGTGGATGGAAGCGTTGCGTCAACGTGCCGTTGAAAACGCGCATCATGTGGCATCATTACCCACACATGGTCGCTGACTCCTTTTGACATTTCGCTTGCGCTGATTCCTGAGGACTGTAATGAGAATCTCCGTTTCCGACCTTCCTGTCACACAACTCGAGGCAGAAGCCTTGATTATGGTGCTCTCCAAAGACGCCGGGGTTCCTGGGCTCTGGCAGCCGCTCGATGACACCGAAGCCGGCATGATTTCCGAGACCCTGACCTCCTCGGCGTTCAGCGGCAAGGCCGGTCAGACACTGACGCTTCCACTACGAGATGCAGGACCCGCGCGCTACCTGGTCCTGGCCGGGTTGGGCAAGGCGGAGGAGGTGGATGTGGAGAGCTGGCGAAGAGCGGTCGGCTCGGGCTTCACGGCAGCCAGGTCGCGCGGCGCGAAGAGCGTGGCCGTGCCCGTGCCCGAATCGAGCGACATCGCCGCATCAGAGATCGCTGCCGCGTCCGCCGAGGCCGCCTTGCTCGCCTCGTACCGCTTCCAGGAGTACAAGGAAGTGCCAGACGATCAGGTCGACGTTGTGGCTCTCGTCATCGGGAGCGGGGACCCGGCCGCTGGAGAGGCAGTTTCCCAAGCGACCACAGTTGCCGAAGCCACCTGCTGGGCGCGCGATTTGATCAACCGTCCCGGAAACGCGAAGCGTCCAGCCGCCCTCGCTGAAGAGATCGAGAAGATGGCCGCAGAGCATGGCCTGAGGTGTGAGGTTCTCGGTGCAGAACGCTGTGCCGAGCTCGGCATGAATGCGCTGATCTCGGTAGGCCAGGGATCCTCGGTCCCGCCACAGCTCGTTCTCCTCGAGCACGGCATGGAGGAAGCGGATGAGCCTCCTGTCGTGCTCGTCGGCAAGGGAATTACGTTCGATTCTGGCGGGATCTCTATCAAGCCCAGCCTCAACATGGGTGAGATGAAGTCCGACATGTCGGGGGCGGCCGCAGTCGTCGCCACCATGCGCGCGTTGGCTGATTTGGATGTGCGGCGCCCGGTCGTCGGGGTCACGCCCCTTGCCGAAAACATGCCCAGCTCTTCCGCCTCTCGCCCGGGTGACGTCGTCAGAGCATTCGGCAAGAAATCCATCGAGATCGTCAATACGGATGCGGAGGGTCGGTTGGTGCTGGCTGATGCGCTTGCGTACGCACTCGAGCGCTACGAGCCGGCTTGCATGGTCGACCTGGCTACCCTGACGGGGGCTTGTGTTGTCGCTCTCGGATCCGCTGCGGCGGGGCTGATGGGCACGGACGATGAATTGTGCGAGCAACTGCGCGCCGCCGGGGAGACCAGCGGAGACCGAGTTTGGCGACTTCCTCTGTGGGGCGCCTACGACGAACTAATTGATAGCGATGTTGCTGACATGAAGAACTCCGGTGGACGCTACGCGGGCGCGATCACTGCAGCGAAGCTCCTCCAGAGGTTCGTCGGCGACACGCCATGGGCCCACCTGGATATCGCCGGCACGGCCTTCACGAAGAAGGCTTCCGCCTATCAACCGAAAGGCGGGACCGGTTTCGGCGTCCGCCTCCTGACCCGATGGCTACTGACATAACAAGCCGCATCGATTCTCTCCGCAGGGCCTTCTCGGGTGCTGAGCGGATCCTCGTCCTCTCTCATGACAACCCCGATCCAGACGCCCTGGCCAGCGCCTGCACCCTGCGCGCCATCCTCGAAGAGCTGGTCGATGCCGAGACCACGGTTGGCTACGCAGGCCTCGTCGGCCGCGCCGAGAATCGTGCCATGATGCGTGAGCTCGACCTCGACGTGATCCACATCGGCAATCTCGATCTGTCGGCTTTCGACGCCATCGCCCTGGTCGATACGCAGCCGGGCTTCGGCAACAACTCCTTGCCTGACCTACGCAGGCCCACGGCCGTAATCGACCATCACCCAGCGCGGGCCGATCTCGACGACATTCCATTCGTCGACGTTCGCGAAGATTACGGCGCGACCTCGACGATGGTAGCCGAATATGCCTACGCCGTAGGCCTCCGCTTGAGCCCAGCATTGACCACCGCGCTTTTCTAC
>CALAKE010000475.1 GCA_937922775.1 uncultured bacterium
GGGCCGTGGGGGGTGTCTCCGATCAGCTCGTCGCGGCGCGTTGCGATTCCGTAGCTCTGCAGAGTCTCCTCGATGTAGAGACGGGTGTGCTCCAGCGCTTCACTGCCGACAGGCCGTGGTCCGAACCCGACGACGCGCTGAGCGTGTTCCATGGCACGATTGCCGTCGAAGGCCTCCGCGGCGGCGGTTTGTACCGCTTCCGGCGCTGCCATCATCGTCGCGTCACCCGCAGGCGAGCCGGCGCCTTCCCGGTCCACGGCCTCCGCTCGGCTTCCGCCCTCACACGCAAACAGGAGGGGCATCACGAGCAGTAGCGCCAGGATCATGGGGTTCGAGAGGCACCTCGAAATGAAGCCCCGTACAATCGCTGCTGGTCGATTGGTCGTCTGTCCCATTATCCTAGTCCTCGGCTTCGGTCCTCGAGATCGGGTCCGCAGCACGGAAGCGTCAGCGAGAAACGGATTCGGCGGCGTCAACAACAAGAAGAGTTTGAACAAATACCCGGGGGCACCGCAAGCTCCGGGACGAACAGAGGCACCAAAACACAATCGCGGGATGAGCTCCAGCGATCGGAAACGCGTCATCGAAAATGCCGACAGCTTCAGAACTCGACCAGTTCGTTCCACCGCAGTGGCTGCGTAGTGGTCACCTCCAGACCATCGTGCCCAACAAGATACGGAGACACCCCGCGGGACGGGACCTGGCGAATCGATCGAGCGCGGAGACCATTCCCACTGCGGACGACGACCGGATCAGCCTCCACTGGTCGACGAAAGGAGAGAATCCGGATGCGGTTTTGGTGGTTCTGCATGGTCTCACGGGCTGCGCCGAGGCCGACAACGTCATGGCGGTGGCGGCCAAGGGTCACCTGGCAGGCTTCGATGTGGTGCGCGTGGATTTGCGCAACTCGCAAGGCGATCATCCCAGCGTCGGCATCGGGCACGCCGGCCGCAGCGAAGATCTCCATAGCATCATCGACCACGTCGGCAGAAGGCACCCGGGAGTACCCATCGCCATCATCGGTTTTTCCCTCGGGGGCAACATCGCGCTGAAAGCTCTCGGCGAGTACGGACCCGAGCCGCCCGCAGACCTGCGGGCGGGGGCGGTGATCTCCGTCCCCATCGATCTCGATGACGCATGCCGTGCGATCGACCGGACCAGGAACTGGATCTATCGAAATTACTTTCTGCGCCGCCTGTCACGCCGGTACCAGATTCGGCGACAGAACCACCCGGAGCTGTTCCCGCATCTTGACCTGGCGCGAATCAGCACGATTCGGGCCTGGGACAATGCTGTGGTCGCGCCATTGTCGGGGTTCGCTGATGCGGAGGATTACTATTCGCGCAGCAGCGCTCTGCGGGTGATCCACCGAGTGTATGTTCCCAGTTTGATCATTCACGCACAGGACGACCCTTTCATTCCCTTCGACCCCTTCCAACGTGCTGAGCTGCGGAAGAACGATTTGCTGCAACTCCTGGCCTCTCAGCAAGGCGGGCACGTGGGCTTTTTCGCCGAGCGCAACGGAGGCAGTGACCCCGACCGCTACTGGGCGGAGAACCGTGCCTTGGCGTTCTGTGCCGCGCGAGTCGGCTTGGCGTGGCCACCGGCACTCAGCCTCGACGAGCTTTCGGACACGCTGCCATGAGCACGCAGAGGATCAACGCATTGGATCTTGATCCCTCGCATCACTCCCGGCTTCTGTGTGCTTTGGCACGGGAGTCACGAGAGCACCCGTTGGATACGAAGCTCATCGTGGTTCGCCGGCGTGGGGTAGGACGCGAGATCCTACACGCGCTCACTCTGGCGACGGGGGGCTGGGTGGGTTTTACCTACAACACTCCCTTGCAGCTCGCGTCCAGGCTCGTGGCTGATGGCCTCGCCGCGGAGGGTTACGCGAGGCTCGATGACATGGGCCAGATGGCTCTGCTGGATGAGGCTATCGACAGAGCTTTGGGCGAGGAGGAGGTCGAGCGCTTCCACGCACTGGCCGAGGGAATCGGCTTTCGCGCAGCGGTGCGGAGCTCGATCAATGACCTGAGGCTGGCAGGGATTGGCACCGTCGCGCTGGGCAAGGCCCCGCTGGAGGATACAGAGAAGCGAGACGTGCTGACCCGGATCTTGCACGATTACGAAAGTCTGCATGATCAGCGGCGACTCGTTGACGACGCGCGGATCTTGCGTTTGGCGTTGAATGGTCTCGAGAGCGGTGAGATCGAGCTCCCCGAAGGCATTGTCTACATTGTCCCTGACCTCGAGCAACGAGGCCTCGTCGGCCAGATGTTGGGCATCCTGCAAGAACTTGGAGCGCGAGTCCTGCCAGTAGATCCCGTGCTCAGGAGCGCTCCACCTCCAGGGTTGGTGGCGCCAGCGGCGGCAGAACCCCGAGGGCGTCTGTCCTTCGCGCTTCACCCTGAGGAGATCACGCCGAAGTGCGACAACCCGACGATCGAGATCTTTGCGGCGGCGAGTCCGGTCGATGAGCTGCGCGAGGTCCTGCGGCGTTGTATGTCCGCGGGACTGCCCTGGGACGAGGTCGAGATCATCGCTACCGATCCGGTGCTCTACGGATCGACCCTCGACTCGCTGGCGGTTCACCTCGAGGTGCAGGTCACTCATGCCGCGGGACTGCCGGTTTGGCGAACACGAACGGGGCGCGCCGCGGCGGGCTACCTACGTTGGATACAGGAGGACTTTCCCGCCGAGATTCCACGCGCCTTGCTGCAAATCGGTATCCTCACCGCTCCGAGCGATGGCGAGGTCGTTGTTGGCGGGGCGCGCCTGGCGCACTGCCTG
>CALAKE010000476.1 GCA_937922775.1 uncultured bacterium
GATCCAAAATAGCTCGAATTGTCTCTCTCAACACCCTTGCTGGCCTCACTGAACCATTCCTTAAAGGGTAAATCCTGAGCTAGCCTAGCGACGAGAAGGGACGGTGTCAAATCGTTCCGCCTGCGCCTGTCACAATGTTGCCGCCTCCCGGGGCCGGTGCTATCTTGCCTTCGATGCCGATACACGATCTTCCTCTCGTCCTGCGACAACTTCGTCACGTCTCCTCCCAGCAGTTCGTTCTCGAGCTCGAGGGGCCGGAGATTGCCGCCGAGTGCTCTCCGGGCCAGTTCGTCATGACCACGGTAGGTGGAGACGGCGATCCCCTCCTGCGTCGGCCTATGGCGATCTACAGGGTCCTGCGCGACGAGAACGGCGACGCCACCGGCTTTTCCATGCTGGTCGAGGTGGTGGGCCGCGGCACGGCAATGCTGCAGCAGCGGCAACCCGGCGACGTCTTGAATGTTCTCGGACCACTCGGGACCTCCTTCCGAATACCAGAGCCCGGTACCCCAGCCGCCGAGCATCTGCTGGTGATGGGCGGAGTGGGCTCGGCCCCCTTCCCCCTACTGGCCGAGGACCTCTTGAGACAAGGGCACTCGGTGCGCGCATTCGTCGGGGCCCGCACCGCCGATCTTTTGCTCTGCGTTGACGACTTCAAAGAGCTCGGCGTGCCCGTGGAGGTGTCGACGGACGATGGGACTCGCGGACATCACGGCTTCGTGACGGGCATCCTGGAGCCCTACCTGATGGGACGCGAAGAGGGTCCTGCGGTGCTCTACGCCTGTGGCCCTCTGCCGATGATGCATGCCGTGCATGCAGTCGCGACTGCGGCGGGTTTGCCGCTCCAGGTGAGCTTCGAAGCTCCCATGGCCTGTGGCCTGGGGGCCTGTCTGTCCTGCGTCATCAAGCTGCGTGATGGTGATGGCTGGTCCTATCGGCGCGTGTGCCAGGAGGGCCCCGTGTTTGACAGCCGGGAGGTGGTTTGGGAATGAGATCGGCTTCGGACTCCTCGGTTTCGCTGGCAGTCGATATCGGTTCCGTTCGTCTGCGGAACCCGATTCTGGTGGCATCAGGGACGTTTGGCTATGGATCGGAGTTCGCCGATCTCGTGGACCTCAACCGACTAGGCGGCATCGTAGTCAAGGGGCTGTCCCTGCACGTTGAGGTTGGCAACAATCCGCCTCGCATCGCGGAGACGTCATCCGGCATGCTCAATTCCATCGGGCTGCAAAATGTTGGCGTCGAGGCGTTTCTCACCGAGAAACTGCCTTCCCTGCGTCGGCAGGGCGTGTGCGTGGTCGCGAATATCTGGGGCCGGTCTGTCGAGGAGTATGTAGGGGTAGCCGAGAGGCTGGACGGGGCAGAAGGCTTGGCCGCCCTGGAGCTCAACATCTCATGCCCGAACATCAAGCAGGGGGGGATCAACTTCGGCAAGGATCCCGAGCTCACGGAGAGGGTTACAGCGGCTGTCAAGGCAGCCTCGAGCCTGCCGTTGTGGGTCAAGCTGTCACCCAATGTGACCGAGATCAGCGAGCTGGCCGTGGCTGCCGAAGCCGGCGGAGCAGACGCACTCTCAGTGATCAACACGCTGCGTGGAATGACGGTCGACGTGACTTCGCGCCTTCCCACGCTAGCCTCGACCTTCGGTGGGTTGTCGGGGCCGGCTATTTTCCCCGTCGCCTTGTACATGGTTCACGAAGTGCGCCGGGTCACTTCGCTACCGGTCCTTGGGATCGGTGGCATCGATAGCCTTGATCGGGTGTTACAGTTCCTCATCGTTGGAGCGAACGCCGTGCAGGTGGGCACGGCCAATTTTTACGACCCGACGTTGTCCGCTCGGCTCATTGACGAGCTCGCCGAGTGGTGTGGGGACGAGGGTCTGGACGATGTGAATGAGCTCGTTGGCACCCTGGGCGTGCGGTAGGGGAGGGCATCGTGTCCGGGGCAGGCCGGGGAGGGAAGCGAATGGAGTCATGGCAGTGAGCGAACGACCTCGACTCGTGGTGGCGCTCGACGTCGATGATCGGGAGTCCGCTCGGCAGCTGGCGGCCATGCTGAGGGGCGGCGCGGACATGCTGAAGGTCGGTCTGGAGCTTTACCTCAGCGCAGGGCGTGGTGTGGTTGAAGACCTGGTGGCTGCTGGCTGGCCGGTCTTCCTCGATCTGAAGTTCCACGATATCCCGGCGACTGTTGCTGGCGCGGTGCGGGCAGCTCGAGGCCTGGGTGCCGAGATGATGACCCTGCACGCGGCAGGCGGGGCGAGAATGCTCGAGGCGGCGGTCGCGGCGCGTGAGGGAGATAGCCTGCCACGGCTCGTTGGAGTCACGGTATTGACCAGTCTCGACCATGCTGACCTGCAGCGCATCGGTCAGGAAGGGGAACCAGGAAAGATCGCATCCAGGATGGCGAGTGTGGTGAAGGAGAGCGGCTGTGACGGGGTCGTAGCGTCAGCCCAAGAGGCTGCCTCCATCAAACGGGCGTGCGGTTCCGAGTTCCTCGTTGTGACTCCCGGTATCCGCCCGACAGGAGTTGGGGCGGATGACCAGGCTCGAGTCGCGACCGTGGCCAGCGCTGTAGGCGCGGGATCAGATTTCCTGGTCGTGGGACGCCCAATCCTCCGAGCACCGAATCCAGGGATTGCGGCCGCTGAGATTCGGGAACAGATCGAGATGGCACATGACG
>CALAKE010000477.1 GCA_937922775.1 uncultured bacterium
GAGGTCCTTGGGTCCCTGGAACGAATCCAGTTGGCCGATCGTAAGGATCCTGCTCGAAATAGCTGGCAGAGAATTTGTAGCCTAGCTTGCCGGACACTCCGGCGTGAGTGATGCTGGCTGAGGTTGTGTTGAAGTCGCCAGCACCGAGTGAAATGCTGGTTCCTTGCATCTCCTTCGGGCGCTTCGTGATGAGGTTGATCACGCCGCTCATCGCATTGGCACCCCACACCGCCGAGCCGGGTCCGCGAATGACCTCGATGCGGTCGACCTCGTCGAGGTTGATCGGCAAGAGGTCCCAGGCAACGAAGCCGAAAAAGTCCTGATAGACCGTACGTCCATCGACCAGCACGAGCTGTGAGGTGGCCAGGGTGTTGGTCGCCGCTCGGGATGTCAGGTTGATGTCTCGTGCACTCGTTTGCGAGACGTTGAGCCCGGGTACGGAGCGCAGAAGATCAGCGTAGTTCAGGGCTGCTGCGTTCTCGATCAACGCGTCGTTGATGACCGTGATCGCCGTGGGCGCATCGAGGAGGAGCTGTTCGGTCCGAGAGGCCGTAACGACAATGGTCTCTTCATAGCCCGGAGGCGCCTGTTCCTGCTCTTGCTGCTCCTGCTCTTGCTGCTCCTGCTCTTGCTGCTCCTGCTGCTGTGGCGGAGTCTGAGCCTCGGCAATCGCCGGGGCGACCACTAGCGAGAAACAGAGGATCGTTGCCAAGACCGCAACCTGAAATGCGAACGACCGGTGCATGGTGCCTCCTTGGTGCCCTCCCAGGGACGATTCCGTCTTTGTGCCCGAGGGGGGTTGCTCGAGAGCCTTACAGCGAGTGGGCTGCTACCCTACGGCGCGCGCCAACTATAGACAAAGGCCGCCCCTTTGCCCAAGGGCGGCCTCGCAAAGACACACTGTGCCCGCTCGCTGGATGCTCAGTGCTCGATACCTTTCAAGATGTCCTACCTACTAATATCCTGATGCTCCGTCGCTTTACGAGGGCCCGTCGCCTTCTAGCGCCGGGATCAAGACTGTCCTGAGGAGCTCCATGTACTCCGCCTGGTTCTCCTCGTCGATCTCGGCATGCTGAAAGACCCCATCTACGACCCGGTAGTAGACATCTACAACCTCCCCACCGGCCGGAGTCGTCCAGGGAACACCAAGCCCATTCCACCCATAGTCCGACACCCTGAGGGTGACGATTTGACTCTGGAGAAAGACCTCGTAGGCGCCATCCATATCGCCAGCTTCTAGCCGCTCGTAAAAGGTATCGATAGTGTCGTTCCCGCGAATAGATCCGCGTTCTACGTAGAGGAAGAAGTCGGATGAACCGTCTGCCGCGAGCACACTGGCCCGGCTTCCCGGCAGCGGAGTGACAATGCGCTTGCTCTCTCGGGCAGCGAATAGCTCCTTGATGCGTGCCAGGAGCTCCTCATCGCTTTCCTGAGAGTTCGCCGGTTGGGGCAACAGCGTCGCAACGAGTACAGCGATAAATAGGTAGACTAGCGGGCGACGAGGGCTTCCGAGCTGAGGCAAGAGCACCTCCCATGTAGTGGAATCGGCCAGCCCTTCAAGCTAGGGTGACAGATCATGGTGTGCGCGGATCCGCCGCGCCAGATGGCAGAATGAAGGCTAGCAAAGCGCTTCGATCAACTCAACTTCTCGGGAGGACCTTCGCGAGGATTTTCTTCGTGGCAGGTCCAGGGGAAACCGCCTCATTACCCGGCAATATGGGGCCAGGTGAGAGTCCATGAGCAACAGTGACGTGCTCTCCGAGCACATATCGCGTCAGCGTGAAACGTGGTTGGAAGAGGTGAACGAGTGGTTGCGCATCCCGAGTGTATCCACCGACCCAGGGCGACGCGACGAAATGCTGGCGGCAGCAGAGTGGTTAGTGAAGAAGCTCGATGCAGCCGGCTGCCAGGAGACCGCAGTGTGGCCAACTGAGGGTCACCCTGTCGTGTTCGGCGCCTACAAGAACGCGGAAGACGCGCCCACCATTCTGGTATACGGCCACTACGATGTGCAGCCGGAGGACCCCGTCGAAGGATGGGAATCGCCTCCATTCGAACCGACGGTGAGAGACGGGCGCCTCTTCGCCCGGGGTGCGGTCGACGACAAGGGCCAGCTCTACGTGCACGTCAAAGCCCTCGAGACATGGCTCGCGACCCGAGGAAGCTGCCCCGTGAACATCCTCTATCTCATCGAAGGTGAGGAAGAGGTCGGTAGCCCCAACGTTGGAAAGGTTGTGCAGGAGAAGATCGAAAAGCTCGCCTGCGACGCCGTAGTCATCTCCGACACCACGATGTTCGCGCCGGGTCTGCCATCACTCTGCTATGGCCTGCGGGGGATGGCCTACTGCCAAATCGATGTGAGCGGCCCCAAGGGCGATCTGCATTCCGGCTCGTTCGGCGGCGCCGTCGTCAACCCGGGAGAGGTTCTGGCCCGCCTCCTCGCCAGTTGCCGAAACGCAGAAACCGGTGCGGTCGCGATCCCGGGCTTCTACGACGACGTCGTGCCTCTCACTCCGGAAGAGCGCCGCGACTGGCAGGGGCTGCCCTTCGACGAGGACGCCTACAAGAATGATCTCGGGGTGGCGGCGCTGTCTTTCGACTCCGACTACAGCCCGCTCGAGCGACTCTGGGGACGACCGACATTCGAGGTCAACGGCCTACTTTCCGGGTTTACAGGTACGGGCAGCAAGACGGTCCTGCCCGCGACCGCCATGGCGAAGGTGAGCATGCGCCTGGTGCCCAACCAGGATGCAGACAAGATCATGGATGCTTTGGAAGCACATCTGATCGAGTGCGCACCCGCGGGAGTCAGCCTCGAAGTTACGCGGATGCAAGGTGCCCCCGCCTGGCTCGCGCCGCGTGATCATCCCGTATTGCTGGCCGCGGGCCGGGCCCTGGAGCGCGGCTTCTCGGCGGCGCCCGTGTATATCCGTGAGGGAGGATCGATCCCTCTCGTCAGCCTTCTCGACGAGCTCCTCGGTGTGCCCGCAGTTCTCATGGGACTGGGCCTTCCAGACGAAAACGCCCACGCTCCGAATGAGAATCTCTCGTTGGAGAACTTCTACGGGGGCGTCGCCAGCGCTGTTTACTTCCACGAGGAGCTGGCCAAGCTATGAAGAGAAAGGACTTTCTCCGCAAGATGCGCGACCGCAGGCGCGGAGGTGAGATCGAGGAACGCAATCCGGAGCAGCGTCGAGCGGTCGACTGGCGCACTCTCCGTGTCGACCTCGCTCAGTCCGAAGCGGCACAAACGGAGCCTGAGGAGACGGCCGTCGGTATCCTCCACAAGCTCACGGACGGCGTTCGTCTCGAGGCGACGCAACCGTGTTGGGTTCGCGGCTACCGGGTTTACGAGGCGGAGGGCGGCAAGCGAGCCGAGTTTCAGTACCGTCCGGTCGACGCCGGTAGCGAGCCGCCGCCGGGCTCAACGAGCCTCGAGACGGGCGACTCCTGGCAACCGGAGGTCTAGCCTCGGCAGACAGTTCGCGCAATCGCCGGTCGGTGCGGGGACATCACCTTGGCGGACAGTTCGCGCACATGGCCCGGAGGTAACCACCTGACTGTGTTGCCTTCGCGCTCAAGCGTCCGCTACGGCGATGTCCTCGCACCTCCCTGAGTCCGAGAAGAAGCACCCGCCACAGTAATCTCCCCGCACGTCCCTGAGTCCGAGAGCGAACATCCGCTGACTTCGAGCCGCTTGATCAACTGACGGCCTCAGCGGATAGCCTGTGCCCAGACGATTCCTCAGCGACCCCGAGAGCCCGCACCGCTCTACCTGCTGCCATCTCACATCGAGAGGCAACGGTCGCTGGAGACCTGAGGGAGGCGCGGGGTGATCGCCGTAGCGGACGCTTGAGCGAGCGGCACTGCGGAGACCCGACGGGCGAGTACACCTACCGCGAGTGAACTGTCCGCCGAGGTGATTACCCCGAGCTGACCGACAAGAACCTGGACAGAAGCGTTGTCGCGATGACTATGCCTGCCCGTCTTTGCGGTACAGGTGGAGAAGGAAGCGGCGGGTCCAGGGGGTGCCGGCCGCGTCATCGAGGAAAACGAGGGTGCCGCGGGCCAAGGGAGTGAGCGGGGGGCTGAAGACCGAGGAAAGGCTGTCGTGGGTGAAGAGCTGGTTGCGGATACCCGTATGCGGATCTTCGACAACACCATCGTCACCCGCGGTGTCACCGAGCCAGCGGCCGTAGTAGCCGTCGTCGCGAGCGAACGTCACGACCAGGGCGAGTCCTCCCGTCCGCAGAACCCGTCCCACCTCGGCGCCATAGCGCTGCCGGCGGACCGGGTCGACGAGGTTGTCGACGGCGGTGATGTCCAGCACGGTGCCGACGCTGTCATCGTCGACCGGTAGCGGCTCTCCCAGGTCATGCTGAGTGGCTGAAACCAAGTCGCCGAGACGTTCCTGATGGAGGGATTCCTGCAGGCGCCCCAAAGCCACGCTGGAATGCTCGAGGCCGAACACCCGGTGCCCCTGGCGCGCCAGCGGCAGGGTGTTGCGGCCAACGCCACAGCCGCAATCGAGAACGGGCTCCGCCAGCGGTTTGCCGATTCCGTCCAAATAGGCAAGAAGGAAGTGGAGCCCGCGATCCAGATCAAGCCGGTATGAAGTCGTATAGGCATGGACCTCGGCGTACTCGCGGTCCCAGGCCTCTCGCATCTGGTCTTGTGGCGAATGTGGGCTCATGGAGTCCTGCGGCAATCCGGTGCCCGGTG
>CALAKE010000478.1 GCA_937922775.1 uncultured bacterium
ATATCCGGCTGCGTATCCCTCTGGCCCGCGAGATGGCCAAGTACATGATGGGCATGGGCCTGCGCGGCGGGCTGCGTCCCCAGGAGCACCACTGGAAGTGGGACGTGACAACGAAAAATCAGGACGGAGCCTGGATAGGCGACGTCAACGCCGGCCTGCAGTTCAGCCTCCGCGACGAAAACTACGACCGACCCCTGAACACCAACTTCTACCTGTCGAAGCCGTTGGTCGAGCCGGCCTCGTGGGCCAACGGGGGGCTCGGCGGCTGCGACTTGGTCGAGGCCGAGGTCAACCCGGAGGGGGTCGGCGCCGAGGAGGTCGACGTGACCCTGCCCGCCTTTCTGGTGAGTTGCACCAGTGGGCAGCGGACGCTACAGCCCGACGAGCCACTTTTCTTCAACGTCCGCCTGGCGATCACCCCTTTCCGCCCCATCGACACGGCCAAGCAGTGGAGGACGCGCTTCTACCACCGTTTCTCGCCGGTCGAGGAGATCGCCGCAATGGGGGCGAACACGATCAACGTGCACCACGCGACCGACATCAATCCGTACATCAACTACCCGTTCCTGCGCCCCGATGAGATGAAGACCTACGTCGACGAGGCTCACGACCGCGACATGAACATGAAGATCTACTACACGGTGCGCGAGCTTACGAATCGGGCGCCTGAGCTGTTCGCCCTGCGCAGCCTCGGTGAAGAGATCTTCTCGACCGGCCCGGGTGGTGGTTGGTCCTGGCTACAGGAGCACCTCGGTTCGGACTACATCGCCGCCTGGTTCGTGCCCCGCCTCGAGGATGCCGCGATCATCAACAGCGGCGTGTCGCGCTGGCACAACTACTACCTGGAGGGCCTGAACTGGCTGGTTGACAACATCGAGATCGACGGCCTCTACATCGACGACGTCGCCTTCGACCGCACGACCATGAAGCGGCTACGCAAGATCCTCGACCGTGCCCGCCCCAACGGGCTCATCGACCTGCACTCGGCCAACCAGTACAACGAGCGCGACGGTTTTACCAACAGCGCCAACCTCTACCTCGAGCATCTCCCCTACATCGACCGGCTCTGGTTCGGTGAATACTTCGACTACGACTCGCAGCCCGACTTCTGGCTCATCGAAACCTCGGGTATTCCCTTCGGTCTGATGGGAGAAATGCTGCAGGATGGCGGCAATCCCTGGCGCGGCATGGTTTTCGGCATGACCAACCGGCAGCCCTACGGCGGCCATGACCCATCGCCGATCTGGGAGGTCTGGGACAGCTTTGGCATCGAGGACAGTCAAATGATCGGCTACTGGGTACCCGACGCTCCTGTGAGCACGGGAAACGCCGACGTCCTGGCCACGTCGTACGTGGCTACCGGCAAGACGCTGGTGTCGATCGCGAGCTGGGCCACGGAGCCTGTAGACATCCGTCTGCAGATCGACTGGGAGGCGTTGGGAATCGACCCAAGCAGGGTCCGAATCACCGCCCCCGCAATCCGCGACTTCCAGTCGGCGACGAGCTTCGCGCCGGGCGATCCCATCCCGGTTGAGCCGGGGAAAGGCTGGCTGCTGATCGTCGAGGCCTCGGGCTAGCTGAGCTTGTAAGGCTCAGCCCGAGAAGTGGCGGCAGATTTATCTTTGTTCATGGCCGGAATATACTGGTCTCGGAGATGGGCGATTCTCCGCGGCTGTACTGCAGATCTCCTCTGTTTCACACAACTCCCTAGGAACATTCAAACTCCCTGGAAACGAGAAGAACCGAGGGTCCACCGATGTCCAGACCACTTTTTCAGGCTGCATCTGCTCTGAGTTGTGTCTTGCTGCTTCTGGTATGGCCGGCTTCCTCTGTTACAGCCGGGCCGGTGGGAAGCGCCCAAGGCCAGCCGCCCGCGCTCGACGCCGCCCACGTGCTCGAGAACTTCGCCGAGATCGTCGAGATGATCTGGACCGATGAGGAAGCAAGCGCCTGGGAGCGGCTGCAAACCGACGAAGAGCGGCAGGCCTTCATCGTCAGCTTCTGGGATTCGCGCGACCCCTCGCCGGAATCGCCGGCAAACGAGTTTCGCGACCTCTACATGGCCAGGGTCCAGGACGCCTATGGCCGCTTCACCAGAGGCGACAACGCCGGCTATTCAGATCCTCGTGGCAAGGTGCTCATCATGTACGGCGGCGCCGTTACCGGGGCGGAGCTCCGCCAGGTGGGAGCCAGCACCGTGTCAGCAGGCGGAATGGGCGACCCGACCCGCGAGACCGACCCGCGGCCTGAGGACAGCGAGGTGCGGCGTACGCAGCGTGAGGTCTGGATAATGAACCCGGCCATGAACTCCCACCTCGAGGGCAAGGAGGAAATTCACTTCACCCAGGGGCGAGGTGGGTATTCAATGAACACAGGCGGCATTGAATTCAGCCAAGAGGCTTTCCTCGCCAACACCGACGTGCAGGCCTATATCGCCGGCGACGCCACAGCCGGTGGGGCGGGCGGTACAGGGGTCGCCGCCGCGCCGATGCCCCCCGACTTCGTTGCTATGCGCGAGCTGCTGGACAACGGTACGCTGCGCAGTGATCTGGCGGTCGAGGCCGAGCTCAATTTTTTCCCAGCACCGGAGAACACGTACACGGTGGTGGGATTCAAGGTCGGGAGCGAGGGAGTTACGTTCGGCGAGGACGGCGACGATCCGGCATCCCTAAAGGTCTTTGGCCTGCTGTACGAAGGCGGCTCCAGCGGCGAGGGGGTGCGGTTGCGCC
>CALAKE010000479.1 GCA_937922775.1 uncultured bacterium
TGGAGTACGCCGTGGAGCTCAACCGCCTGATTCAGCTGGAGATGGAAGGTTCTGTCGGGTAGCAGAAATGACATTCCGAGGACGGGGGCGCACGGATGGCCTGGAGCGGAGCACCGAGAGCACGCCGGTCAGCACGAACTTGCCGGCTGCTCCCGTGCCTCCCGCCTCGGATACTTCTTGATCGAAGAAAAGAGCGACGAGACTAATGAGCACCTCAACGAGCGGGCCCGAAGCGGCCCGCACCATAGCCAAGACAGTGGGAGAGCCCGAGTGGCTCGAAAAGTGGCGGCTGAATGCATGGGAGTCCTTCGAGGCGCAGCCCATGCCCGACCGTGTTACCCACCTGTGGCGCTACACCGAGCCCGAGAAGTTTCTCACTGACAAGGTCGCCCCCTTGCTGCCGGTTAGCGCCGACATATTCGGCGGCAGCGCCGCCGCCTCCGAGTCCCTGCTGGCGAGTTTTCGCGAGGAGAGCGGAGAGCAACTCGCCGGCGTGCTGGTGCAGGACGATGCCGATGCCGTGACCTTGGGTATCGACCCGAAGTGGCGGGACGCCGGCGTGATCATCAGCGACCTGTCCTCCGCGGTCCGCGACCACACAGATCTGGTCGAGAAGTACCTCGGCACGATGGTGCCCTCCGAGCAGGGCAAGTTCGCCGGCCTCAACGCGGCTTTGTTCGTTGGCGGGGTGTTCTTGTACGTTCCCGCCGGAGTCGAGCTCGAAGTGCCCGTGCACGCTGTTTTTCGCAGCGGCAAGGATCTTTCGGCCGTCTTCCCTCGAACTCTGATTGTCCTCGAAGAAGGCGCGGCCGCGACGTTCATCGATGAATACGCGAGCGCGCCGAACGCGGCGGTCAATGGCGCTTCACCACGCGTTGTCGCCCATTCGGTGGTCGAGGCACACGTCGGCCAGAACGCGCGTTTACAGTATGTCAACTTGCAGAACTGGGGTATGCGCACGCGCTCGCACCATACGCAGCGCGCCCATGTGCAGCGGGACGGCTCTGTCGTGGGCGTCAATGTCGGGCTCGGGGGTCTCTACAACAAGGCCGACATCGCCGCAGTGTTGCAGGGCAGCAATGCCTACTCCGAAATGATCGGCGTGTTGTTCGGCGACAGCAATCAGCACTACGACAACCACACCGAGCATGTTCACGTACACGCCAACACCTTTTCGGATCTCGATTTCAAGGTGGTCCTCGAGGACAGCTCCAGGTCGGCCTACACCGGGCTCATCCGCATCGAGCTCGATGCCGCCAACAGTGAGGCATACCAGGAGAACCGCAATCTGCTGCTCGACAGCGATTGCCGCGCTGAGTCGATCCCCGAGCTCGAGATTCTCAACGAGAACGTGCGTTGCACGCACGGCGCCACCATCGGCCCGATTGATGAAGAGCAGGTCTTCTACTTGATGACGCGCGGGTTGTCGCGCCGCGCGGCGCAACGTGCGATCGTCGAGGGGTTCTTCGCTCCTGCGCTCGATCGCATCGATGACGAGGCGCTCAATGAGCGCCTGTGGAGCTATGTACGGGCCAAGCTGCACAGACTACAGCCGGCAAAGTCGGCCTAGCGGCGGCTCGCGCTAAGGGTACAGACGATGACGGAAACGATCACAGAGGCGAGTAGGTGGGTCGAGGTCACCGCGGCTGACGAGATTGCCGAGGGCGAAGTGAAGACCTATGAGGTGGAGGGGGAGCGCGTTGCCATTGCACGGGCTGGTGGGCAGCTTTTTGCCGTGCAGAACGTCTGCTCCCACGACGACGGCCCGCTCGGAGATGGAGAGGTCGACGGAAATTGCATCGTCTGTCCTCGTCACGGCGCCAGGTTCGACGTGCGCACGGGAGAGGCACTGACGATGCCGGCGGTGTCACCCATCGAGTCCTTCCCTGTCAAGGAGGAGGACGGCATGGTGGTGATGGCCCTTCCCGAGAGACTCGATGGCCAAGCGGCAGCAGAGGACGGCAGCTGGTAGACGGATAGCAGGATCGAAGGTCCTGTGTCTGACGACAATCACAGTGAGGACCAGATGCTGAACACGAGTTCGACCGAGCCTGTCGTAGCGGGTTCTGCGAGCGTTCACGAAGAGATCGAGGCACCTGTCGCCGATGCTGGTCTCGACGTCAGCCGAATCAAGCAGGACTTCCCCATCCTGCAGCGCCAGATCTTCGGGCGGCGACTCGTCTATCTGGACAACGCAGCCACTAGTCAGAAGCCGCAAAGCGTGATCGACGCGATATCTGACTACTACAGCGGGTACAACTCCAACGTACATCGCGGAGTTCATACCTTGGCCGCGGAGGCTACGGCGGCCTACGAAGACGCCAGGAAGAAGGTCGCCGCGTTCATCAACGGTGACGACCCCAAGAGCATTATCTTTACCCGCAACACGACCGAGTCGATCAACCTCGTCGCCCACTCATGGGGACGAAGGCACCTGTTTCCCAACGACGAGATCGTGCTGACCGCCATGGAGCACCACAGCAACATCGTTCCCTGGCAACTTCTGGCCAAGGACGTCGGCTGCAAGATCCGCGTGCTGGATATCACCGACGACGGCTATTTGCGCCTCGACCGGCTCGAAGAGCTGCTCAATGACAAGACGAGGCTGGTAGCTTTCACCCACGTCTCCAATGCCCTGGGCACCATCAACCCCGTGCGGCAGATCGCCGATGCTGCCCATACCCATGGCGCCCTGGTTCTCATCGACGGAGCCCAGGGAATGCCGCATGACAGCGTCGACGTCGAGGCCATGGGTGCGGATTTCTTCGCCTGCTCTCCCCACAAGGCCCTGGGGCCGACAGGGGTCGGGGTCCTTTGGACTCGGCGCGATCTCCTCGAGGAGATGGATCCGTTTCTAGGAGGCGGCGAGATGATCCGTGATGTCAGCTTCGAGCGCAGCACATGGGCCGCTGTACCGCACAAGTTCGAGGCGGGCACGCCCAGCATCGCCGACGTGATCGGTCTGGGGGCGGCTATCGACTATCTCGACACGCTGGGAATGGACAACATCAGGGCACACGAGCAGGCAGTCATTGCCTACACATTGGAGCGGCTGAGGGAACTACCATTTCTCACTGTTTATGGTCCCGATGACCCCCGGCATCGGTGTGGCCTGGTCTCATTCAACGACAACGACATCCATCCGCACGACCTGGGTACCGTCGTTGATCGCCATGGTGTGGCGATCCGGGCGGGGCATCACTGTGCCAAACCGCTCATGCACAGGCTCGGCCTGGTGGCATCGGCGCGGGCATCTTTTTACGTTTACAATGACATGGAAGACGTGGACTCTCTCGTGGAGGCCTTGTACGAGGCCCGGAAAGTCTTCGATCTCCCCACAACCTGAGCTTTCCGCCTCGAGGGATTCGAGAACAGGACAGCGAGGAAAGAACATGAACCCCACAATGTCGGGCCTCGACGATCTCTACCGTGAGGTCATCCTCGACCACTACCGCAAACCCTGCGGTGGTGAGGCTCTCGAGAATCCGACCATCGAAGTGGACGGGCACAACCCCCTGTGCGGCGATGATCTGAAGATGCAGATCGAGATCGCGGACGGTCGCATCAAAAAGCTGCATATCGAACCGGAGGGCTGTTCGATTTCAGTGGCCTCGGCGTCGATGCTGGCAAAACAGATCGAGGGCCTCACCATGGAAGAGGCGCTGGAGCTGAAAGCGGCCTTCCAGGGAGTTCTCAAGGGTGGCGACTGGCCCGAGGGGATCGAGTTCGGTGATCTCGAGGCTCTCGAGGGAGTGAAACAGTTCCCCGTCAGGATCAAGTGTGCCTTGCTGGCCTGGATGACCCTCGAGCAGGCATTGGCGCAATACTGCCCCGGCGCTATCGGCATGGTTGACGAAGACCGAGACATCGAAATCCGCGCCCACACGCTGCAACCGAAGACTGAGGAACCTGCCTAGGAGCACCTGATATGGCAATGCCGACTCGAGAAGAAGTGTTTGACGCGATCAGGCCGGTGAAGGACCCAGAAATGGACTTTTCCGTGGTGGACCTGGGCCTCATCTATGACGTGGAGCTCGACGAGGCGAACAAGAGCGTCGTCGTGAAGATGACTCTCACCTCTCCCGCCTGTCCGGTCGGCCCCCAGATCATGGGCGCGGTCCACACGCAGTGCCTCGATCTCGAAGAGGTCGAGGATGTCGATGTACAGCTCGTTTGGACGCCACTCTGGGATCCCACCGAGATGGCGTCTGACGACGTAAAAATGATGCTGGGAATCTGGGAGTAGCCCGCTAACGCTGCGGTTTACAGCGCCGAGACTGCCGGACGCCCGGTGTGGTACCTTGAACAGGTACCTTGTGCCTGATGCGATACAGAATCCCCCGAATCCAATGACTCGCGCGACGAAGACCGTTTTCGGTGCCCTGCTGCTGGTTGGCTGCATGGCGATCGCTGCCCCGGCTTTCGGGCAGGCGCCCGCCATGATCTCGCCGGATCCGGCAGGGCAGGATGAAGCTCAGGCGGCCGAGAATCCGGCTGGCGAGGCAAGCTGGGATCAGGGTTCGATCGAGCCCGTGCTGCCAGGCACGCAAGACGTGTTCATCATCCTGCGCGACATGAGCCTCGACTACCAAGCCGTGAGTGTCCGCACGATCGTGGCGAGCCAGGATGGTGCCAGCGCCTTGGTAGCCTTTCAGGACGGCACTCTGGCGGATGTCGAGTTCGCTGAGGTCACCGGTGGATGGTCGCTGCGCGACATCTTCTACGTCGCCGGCAGCTCCGAGACGTACCGCAATTGGACGGCGCCGTGGCGAAGAAGGGTCAGGGAGGCCGAACGCTTCCTGGCGTCCACCGAGGACGAGAACGAGGCTGGCACGCAGCGCCGTAGGGCCGAGGAGTTGGCCGCGCTGATGTGGTTCGAGGATGTCGATGAGAGCACGAAGCTCTGGGGCCTCAATCCCGTGACTTACCGCGTTATGCAGACGCTGCAGATGATGCCGGCTCTGGGAGGCCCGATGGACCCGAATCGGGACATCCGGCGCCGCTGACAGGCCGAACCCTGAACCCTACCGCGCTCATTCTGCTGACATCTCTTGTTGCCACCGCCCCTCTGCATTCTGCCGAAAGCTCACAGCGTCGGGTGCGCCAGCGCGAACCGGAGATGATCATCGAAGAATGCGTCGACGTCCGAGTTCTGGACGCCACGCAATACTGGTTCTGGGACGCGTATTTCGGCGTGACTGAGATCACTGACCTGGGCAGCGAGCGGATCGGGCGTGTCGTCATTGACCCCAACACTTGCTTTCGGGTCCTGCGCGTCGGTCTCGATGATCCCAGCCCCAAGACACGGGGCTACCGACTCGCGGTCGAGGAGCTTTTGAAGTGGATAAACGACGAGTCGGGATCCAGCCGCGAGGAAAGCAACTCGTCGTTGGCCCGGCATCAGCTCGCCAAGATCACCGGGCAACGGTTTCGCAGCGTCGATGAGTGGACGATCTGGTGGAACGCGAACGAGGATTTCGTTGCGTGGTCAGAGGATCACGAGCGACTGGCCGTCGACGCAGAGGCCAGGCAGGCGGGAACTCCTCTGCTCGATGACGTCATGGTGCTGGAGGCTGAGGAGTACTGGTTCTACGAGGGGCGGGGCTGGCTGAGCCGAGTCCAGCCGGCCGGTGATTTCGTCCGCGGCGCCCTCCTGATGCCGCCACAGCTCTACAACTTCCGAATCAGAGCCGAGGAGCTCGAGGACGTCGAGGCCAAGCGTGCCGGCTATCTGCGGGCCGTGCAGAGCCTGATTTTCGATGGACTTCTCAGCCCCGAACTGCAGGGAACCGATCGCGATTCTGTGTTCGAGATGCTTTCCCACCTCACCGGCCAGACCTTCGATTCCCGTAACGCCTGGATTCGCTGGTGGGATGGGAATCACCGACGTCTCCGGCTTGCTCCGGGTGGGGATCGACTCGCGGTGCAACAGAAGTAGCCTGCGCTTCTCACGGGGAAGACCATCCGGGAGACCGGAGCACACGGCGGTATCGCGACGGGCGTCGACTCGGCGGCCAACCTCGGCCTGGTGACCACCGACCCCAACTCCTACACCAGCCGGCGGGGCAGGAGCGGGTTGAGTCGCATCAGCAGCCCGTACACCGAGACTCCGGTCCAATCGCCCAGCACATCAGCGTTCGGCGGTGAGTTCCCCGCGTCGTCACTACCTCCGTCGCCCGCTGCAGCGGTGATGAGCGTCGCGGTATCGCCGATTCTCACCTCGAGATCCTCTGGGACCCTCGCCTCGACGTGATTCGACGTGACCTCGCCCACCAGCGGGCAAGCGCGTCCGTGGATCCAGACGTGACCACCGCCTGGGACCGCCGCCGGCGGGAATCCCTCCGAGTGGCCAATGGGCAGCGTCGCGACGATTTCGGCCGACTGCGCCGTGTAGGCACGCAAGTAGCCGACGCTCTGCCCGGGCTGGAGGGTCTTGACGTAGGCGACCTTCGCCTTCAGCGACAACACAGGCTGCAATTCGATGGGCCGGTCGCGGCGGCTGCGCTCATTCGGGTACTGGCCGTAGAGCATGATGCCGGGGCGCACCATGTCGAGGCCCGCATCGGGGAAGTCGAGGACACCAGCGCTACTGGCCACATGGCGCACGCCGAGATCGATCCCGGCCCTCGTCGCTTCCTCGCATGCCGTTTCGAAGCGGAGGAACTGCTCGCGATCGAAGTCCGGATCTTCGGAGAAGGTCGTGAGCGTGCCGGCAATTCTGACGTGCGGGTTCCGATCGGCGGCCACGAGGATCTCTTGGGCACGGGTGTGGGGGACCCCGACCCGTCCGAGGCCGGTATCCATCATGACGTGAATGGGGGCGGTCGCCTCCCCCACCCTCTGCGCCGCCTGCGCCATGCCATCTATTCCCTCCTCGGTATAGATCGCCTGCTCGACGCCGCGGCGCACCAGCTCCTCGGCTGCCTCAGCATCAAACGGGCCGAAGTTCAGGAGCGGAACGTCCATGCCCGCGTCGCGCACAGCCAGCGCCTCATCAACCGTAACCACCATCAGCGCATCGGCTCCGGCATCGACCAGGGTTCTGGCCGTGGGCACCAGGCCGTGGCCATAGGCATTGGCTTTCACCACCGCCATTACAGGCCGTCCGCCCGCGGCCTCCTTCACGGCCGCCAGGTTGGCGCCCAGCGCGGCACGGTCGAGGTCGATCCAAGCCCCCGCCGCGGGCTCGGATTCGATGGTACGGGGTGCCTGGACGCCCTCATCCACCAAGCAACCCGGTAACGACGTCGAGGCGGCGCCGGCAGCAGCAGGGTGTCTTGTCACGGTACCCGCCGCCAGAGCGGTGCCTCCTGCCAATGCCGCGGCTCCCGTACCCGCCACGCCTAGAATCTCCCGCCGGTTCCAGCGCTCTCGCGCATTCGGTTCCTTGGTCATCGTGAGTTGCCCTTTGGTTCCGACGATATTCGCCAGTATTCGCGTCGCGGCCGTCAGATACTTGTGGAACAGACTCGGGCGAGAGTCAACCACAGGGCGAACGAATCGCTGACCGCGGAGGCCGATCTGCGAGGCCGGCACTAGGTGGCGCTGGGAGTCGCCTCGGAGAAGGCTGCGTCACAGGCGGCGGCTTCGCCCTGTTCCGCCGTCGGCTCGTTGAAGCCGTCGCTGCTCCAGAAGACACGCTCCGGGCCGACGCGATCGACGAGAAAGGCAAACACTTCACGTCCCTTCTCGTTCCCCCACCACTCAGAGTAGCCGGCCTCCTCGAGGATCTCGGGCACTCCGAAGGCGATGCTTCGCCGGCAATAGTTGCCCTTGCCGGAGGTGAAGGTGTCGACTACGTAGCGGTCGGCATTTGTCTCGAGAATCCAGTCGACAAAGCGCTCCGGCTCGCAGGGCAGCATCGGGGCTGCCGCCACCTGGGTCGGCACGCCGGCGGCTTTCACCTCTGAGATTGCCGCGTGGCGCTTTTCGAGACGCGGGGCGCGGGGGGCAAAACGACGCCTGATGTCGTCGTCGTCGGTTTCGATGGTAATCGATACCAAAAGGTTGGGAACGCGCTGGAAGAGGTCGGTATCGCGAGCCACCAGAGGGCTGCGGGTTTGCAGAACGATGGCGTCGGCCGGCTCCTCGGCCAGGACCTCAAGGCACTGCCGGGTAATGTTGAAGAGCGCCTCGGTCCCCTGATAGGGGTCGGTGGCCGACGAGAAGAAGATGCTAACTGGCTTGCCACGCCGGCGCAGGCTGCGCATCTCCTTGCGCAGCAGCTCGGCAGCGTTGACCTTGGCCTCCACGTACGTTCCCCAGTCCTCGCCCGTCAGGTTCGTGCGCACGCGGTGAGGCGTCAGCCCACGCACGTAGCAGAACCGGCAGCCGTACTGGCATCCGACATAGGGATTGAGGGTGTGGGTGAAGTGCAGAAACCCGGACGTCGGAGACAGAGCCCGAGTGGCCACACGCAGGCCAGAGGTTTTGAGCATGGTTCTAGTGGACGAAGCCGATGTCGCCCGGATCCGGAGGAGCGCCGCGCGGCTCCTCAATCTCGCCGAATTGCGCCTCGTACTTGTTCAGATTGTCCATCAGCGCACCGACGATACGCTTGAAATGGGACGGGCTGGTGATCATCCGGCCCACCAGAGTGCCCCGCGCCGTGCCACCGCTCGACGGCGTGACGGCGAAGAAGTCCAGCACGAACTCCTCCCCGGTGTGACTCACCGACATGAGGTTCGCGTAGCGGCCCTTGAGGTCCTCGTCGCTAGCGATGATCTGGATGTTGGTTGCTTGCTCCTCGACACCTTCAGGTTCGCTCAT
Organism: uncultured bacterium; assembly: GCA_937922775.1. Taxonomy (GTDB): domain Bacteria; phylum Acidobacteriota; class UBA890; order UBA890; family UBA890; genus CALAKE01. Next base: position 8,770 of record CALAKE010000479.1, read on the forward strand.
ATGCTCCCCCCTTTCTGAATGGCAAGGTACCACAACAAGGCCGTTTCGGGTGGCCCACATCGCCCCCCGGGGGGCGCCTGTCGAGCCTCGCGGAAAATGACCGCCCGTGGCCGTCTCATAAGGGCATGAAGGAGAGACACCCCCTGAAGGATCAGCCAAGGCATAACCTAGAGGAACCGCCCAAGGACCAGCTCGAGGCGCAGCCGGGACTAGCCGTTTCCCCGCACACGACAGAGCCCCCAAAGGGTCTCGTCCATCCCTGCCCCTGTGGACGAGGCCGCGAGCTGCACGAGTGCTGCTTGCCCCTGGCCGTACAGCTCCGCGATGGGCTGACAAGCCACCATTCACGCGGCCCCTTCGGCGGGCACCAGGCTGCATCCCCCGTCAGTGAGCTACGTGCCTCCGTGGCGCTGTTGCTCTGGGGACTGCTTTCACATCGCTCGGGAAACGCCGGGTTGCGCGCTGCCCATTCCACTGCAGCCCGCTTGTTCTGGGGCACCGTCATGCACGCCAATCCTGTCTGGGCAGCAGGCACGATCCTCGATGGAAACTACGGCCGGGAGCTCTTCGAGCGGCTCTGGGGGAAGGTCGAGCCCGCAACGAGGACCTGGATGCTCGCGGCGCTGCCGCCGGCATTCCGCGGCGACCGTATCCTCGGAACCCTGGCCCTCGATTGGCTCTTGTGGGACGCCCCCTGGCTCGGTGGCCACCCCGCCGGACGCTGGCTCGGCCAGCGCTCGTTCCTGGGTAGCGGAGAACACTCCCGTCGCGTACTCGACTCTCTCTTGCGGTCTCGCGTCGGACTCTACGCGCTCGATCGAGCGGTCCCCGGCAGGGGCCTCAGACTGCGCGACACGGTGACTGGCTCAACGACGCTCGTGCACACCCCGACCCCACCATGGAATCATCAAGATCGGATCCTCGCCTTGCGCGTCTTCCATCTCGGAACCTGGCGCATTGCCGCCGGGGATGGCTTGCTGTTGCCACCAGCGACCGTGGAAGAGGTTCTGCACTCCCTCGAAACACTCCGCGAGGCGATGCGAGCCCCCACCTGGCCGGCACCCGGTTGGCAGTGCTGGTCGAAGGCTTGGCTGCTGCCGCTGCTCGCCCGCCACGTGACTCAGCACAGGACCAAGCGATGGGTGGCCCACCCCACGCCGGATCGGTATCATTGGGAGTGCCACTGAGATCCGTGTGAGGTTCTCCGGGCAGGCTTGGCGGACGCCGGCCGCGACCCGGCACTCGCTTCTTCATTGCCTCTGGTGGGCGCATAACTCAGTGGTAGAGTGCCATCTTCACACGGTGGAAGTCGCAGGTTCAAATCCTGCTGCGCCCACTTCCTTTGAACCCTTGCCTGGTAAGGGTTTAGCCGCGTCTACAGGGAGATGTCGGCGGGTCCTCAAACGGAGACCTTCGGTATGTCTTCGGTATGTTCAGGCCGAAGAATCACCTATCATACGGTCGCTCACGCAGCAGTTCGGCTGTCGAGTTCAGGCGCCTCTAGGTGTGCTTTGCCCCTCTGCTGTCTTTGCCATGTTGCAGGAGCGACCGGATTGAGGATGACGATCTCTCTTCGACTCACGCTGCTCCGTGTCATCGTGGTGACCTTGGCGACGGCCTTTTGGGGAGCGCCGGCCGATGCCGATGCCCAGACGCTCACCCCGCGCGCTTATTGGCCGGCACCGAAAGGGTCTAAGGTGGCGGGATTTTCATATCAGTACTCCTGGGGCGATGTCCTGGTCGACCCGACGTTACCCGCCACCGAAGTCGATTCGAGCATCCATGTCGCCCAGTTCAGCTACACACAGGTGATCAGCTTGGCCGGCAGGTCAAGCAACCTGCAGTTCAGCGTTCCCTATACGTGGAGTGAGACCTCGGGGCTTGTCGAGGGCCAGGTCGCGTCCCGTTCATTGTCCGCGGTGTCGGATGCGCAGGCTCGGCTCTCCATCAACCTCTGGGGTGCCCCGACGATGGATGTTGATCGCTTCCAAGAGCTGCGAGCGGCCCCGCGTCCCATCATCGGCGCAAGTCTGCTGGTCCAGATCCCGATCGGACGCTACGACGAGGATTTCGTCATCAACGCTGGCACGAACCGCTGGGCCCTGAAGCCCGCGCTGGGACTCATCCTGCCGCTTCTTCCTACCTGGTTGCTGGAGGTGGAGGTCGGCGCTTGGTTCTTTACCGACAACGATCAGTTTCTCGGCACTACGCGCGAGCAATCCTCAATCGTGTCGACTGAGTTCCACTTGGTGAAGAGGATACGCCCGGGCTTTTGGGCCGCTCTCGATGCGAACTTCTACTTTGGCGGCCGCACCACGGTCGGTGGCGACGTGCGCGCCGACCTGCAGCGCAACTCGAGGGTAGGCGCTACGCTGGCCTTCCCCTTTTACCGCAGCCACGCGATCCGTGGCAGTTTCAGTTTCGGCGCTGTCACGGAGTCCGGCGGCGATTTTCGCACCGCGACCGTTTCGTACCTTTATGTCTGGCACTGAGCGAGCTCGACGCGAGTAATCTGGAGATGCAGCTCACATGCCAGGCTCCGGAGCGCGCGAGAAGCGAGCTGCAGGAGCTGGGATGGACGCTTAGCGAGCCAGTCACCGGCAGCAGTTCCCCGTAGCTCAGCCGGACAGAGCGGCCGAACTCTAATCCACTGCTCTTCCCTCGAGACTGATTGCCTACACCCGTCGCTCCCCGCTCCAACAGTAGGAGTGTGATGGGGGATGCAGGCTGGTCCTGCTGCTCCTAATTCTTTTTCGACGCCGCGCAAGCCCACAACGAC